>NZ_WHIW01000006.1 GCF_009295635.1 Alkalilimnicola sp. S0819
GAGCAGCTTGTTTGAGCGTAGCGAGTTTGCTGCTCGCCCCCTTCCGGCGAGAAGCGCAGGGGAGCGCCGGGCGCAGCCCGGTGCCAAATCGTGGGCCGCCGCCGGCCGTACCCGCCCCAGGACCTTCACGCTTCGGTGGGCGCTCCACCATCGGCCGGGAGCCTCTGCGCGAACTTCCGTTTTCATTGCAGAGTTTCCCGCTATCCCGCGAAGAAGCACAAAAAACCCCGCCGGGCCGAGCCGGGCGGGGTTGGGGTTTCGCGACGGCAGGGGGCCGCCGCCAGCCGGGGAGGCTTACTTGATCTCGGTCAGGCGCAGGTAGGAGCGCTGCTCGTCCCAGCCCTGGGGGAAGATCTTCTCGGCTTCCTCGTTGCTGATGCTCGGCGGGATGATGACCTTCTGGCCCTTCTGCCAATCCGCGGGGGTGGCGATCTTGTGCTTGTCACCCAGCTGCAGGGCGTCGATCACCCGCAGGATCTCGTCGAAGTTGCGGCCCACCTGCATGGGGTAGGTCAGGGTCAGCCGGATCTTCTTCGCCGGATCGATGATGAACACCGTGCGCACGGCGGCGGTGTCGCTCTCGCCCGGGTGGATCATGTCATAGAGCTGGGCGACCTTGTGGTCCGGGTCGGCGACGATAGGGAACTCCAGGCTGCAGCCCTGGGTGTCGTTGATGTCGGTGATCCACTTGTTGTGCTCATCCACGGTGTCGGTGGACAGCCCCAGCGGCTTGGTGTTGCGCGCGGCGAACTCGCCGGCCAGCTTGGCGGTCTTGCCCATCTCCGTGGTGCACACGGGGGTGAAATCCGCCGGGTGGCTGAAGAAGAAGCCCCAGGAGTCGCCCAACCACTCGTGGAAGCTGATCTTGCCCTTGGTGGTGTCGATCTCGAAATCCGGGGCTATATCACCTAGATGCAAACCCATGTCGGACACTCCTTGTGTTAAGTGTTGGGGGGAAGGGGAACACTATAGACCATACGCCGGAGCGTGGCAGCCTCAAGGCCGGCCCGCCCCGGGCGGGGCCGCCAGGGGCCCCAGCGACAGCACGGTTACGCGATCAGCCGCCACGCGAAAGCGCAGGTTGTAGCCCGCGAGGCTCACGCCATACTCCCGGCCCTCGTCCCCGCGCCGGTAGGCCGGGCGCGGATCCAGCGCCAGTGTCTGCTCGATGAGCGCGACGGTGGCCGGCGGCAGGCCGGCCAGGGCCGCGCGGGCCGATTCCGCAAAACCCACCGACAGCCGCGGCGGGGGCCCACTGAAGGCCGCCGGCGCGCGCGCTTGCGGGTGCGCATCCGCATAGGGCACATAGGGCTTGATATCCAGCACCGGCGTGCCGTCCACCAGATCATGGCCGCGCAGACGCAAACCCCGACGGCCCGGCTCATCGATCAAACCGGCCAGCTCCACGACGGACAAGCCCACCGGGTTGGGGCGAAAGGGCGAGCGGGTGGCGAAGACGCCCAGACGCTCATTGCCGCCCAACCGCGGCGGACGCACGGTGGGCGACCAGCCCTGTTCGGCGCTGCGGTGAAACCAGAACAGCAGGTGCACATGGGAGTATTGCGCCAGCCCGCGCAGAGCCTCGGGGGCGTCGTAGGGCGGGTGCAGGATCAGCTCCGCCTCGGCGGCGGGCACCAGGCCCGGTTGCCGGGGGGTGCCGAACTTCTCGTCGAAGGCCGAATGAATCACCCCAATGGGGGCCAGGGACACATCGCTCATACGCCGGGCTGTTCCGGGCGCACGCGCCAGCGTGCCAGCGGCGCGTCGTGTACCGCGCCGCATCGCTTGCGCAGCACCTCATCGCGACGCCAGGGCCTTGGCAGCGCCGTTGCATTCTGCCTGTTCACGCTTGGCGGGCCTCCTCCTCGGGGGACACTTTGTAATCTGGCGCACCCCCAACGGTCAATGCGCATTCCGGCGATACCGGCGAATCCTCCTGGCCCTCCGCCCGCCTGGCGCTTTCGCGGACCAGGCGCGTCTCGCCGGCCATGGCGGCCTTGGTGGGGCACGCTCAGCGCAGCAGCACCACGCCCACCATGGCCACGCAGAAGCCCAGCACCGCCCCCAGGGGAGGCGCCCAGTGGCGGCGCAACCGGGCCTCCGGGGCAATGTCCTGGAAGGTCAGGTAGAGAATGCCGGCGGCGGCGAAGAGCATCAGGCCGCCGGTCAATGCCTGGTAGGGGGCCAACACCAGAAAGCCCAGCGCGGCGGCCAAGGGCCCCAGCAGGGCGATGGCCGAGAAGGTCAGCAACAGCGGCCTCTGCCCCAGACCATCATCGCAGCGCATTTCACGGGCGGCATTGAAACCTTCGGGCAGATTCTGCAGGGCAATCAGCAGCGCCAGCAGCAACGCACCCTGGCCATGGGCCGCCATGGCGCCCATGGCCAGGGCCTCGGGGACGAAATCCAGCAATAGCGCCATGAGCTGGGCGGCGGACCCACCCCGGCGCTCCAGCCAGGCGTCCAGCACGAAAAAGCACAGACCGCCGGCAAGAAACACCAGCGCCGCCCAGGTGACCGACAGGCGTGCCAGGCCCTCGGGCACCAGCACCAGGGCCACCGCCGCCAGCAGCAGGCCACCGCCGAAGGCGATCACCCCGTGGCGCAGCTCCTGCTCCAGCCAGCGGGGCAAGAGCAGCCGCGAACCCGCCAGGGCCGCACCCAGGGGCACGGTGCCACCGGCACACAGGCCATAGAGCAGCAGTTGCCACAGGTTCGGCCCGCTCATCCCGCCGCCGAGGCCTCCGGCGCCAACCGCACGCAGTTGCGCCCCGCGCGCTTGGCGCTGTACATGGCCTGATCGGCGGCGCGAAGCAACCCCGCCACGCTCGCACCGTGGGCGGGGTAGGCGGCGACACCGATGCTCAGGGTCAGCGGCCCACCCGCGGGGTGCGAACCCGGATAGGCCGCCTCGGTTTCGCTGCGTATGCGCTCGGCGAGCCCCCGCGCCTGCTCCGCGCTCAACTCCGGCAGCACGATCAGCAGCTCCTCGCCGCCGTAACGGGCCACATAGTCCATGGGCCGCACGCTGCGCTGCAACTGGCGGCTCAAGGCGCAGAGCACCTCATCGCCCCGCTCATGGCCCAGGGCATCGTTGATGGCCTTGAAGTGGTCCACGTCGATCATGAGCAGGCTCAGCGCATGGCCATAACGCCGACTGCGCTCCAGCTCCTCGCACAGCCGGCGCTCGAGCTCGCGGCGATTGAACAGGCCGGTGAGCGGGTCGCGGATGGCCAGCTGCGCCAGCTCCTGCTCCAGCAGCTTGCGCTCGGTGATCTCCATGATGAAACCTTCCACCAGCCCCGACTCTTCCTCCAGCACCCGCCCCTGCTCCCAGACCCAGATCTCCCGACCGTCCCGGCGCCGCAGCCGATATTCCAGCGCGAAGGGGCGCAACTCGGTTTCCGCCTCGTACGCCTCCCGCGCCACCCGCGGCATGTCCTCCGGGTGGATCAGGCTCGCGTAGGAGACCACCGCATTGTCCAGCAGGGCCTGGGGCGGATAGCCGGTGAGCGGTTCGCAGCCGGCGGAGACGAACTTCATGGTCCAGTGCTGGTCGTGCAGGCAGCGATAGGCCATGCCCGGCAGATTGCCGAGCAGCGTGGTGAGGTAGCGCTCGTTCTCCACCAGCGCCTGCTCCATGGCGAGACGCTCGGTGATGTCCTGGCCCAGGGCAATGGCGCCGACCAGCTCCCCTTCACTGCCATAGAGGCGCTGGGCCTCCCAGGCGATGACCTTTTCCGTGCCGTCGCGGGCGGTGATGCGGGTATGGAAGTCACTGAGCGAGGCGCCCTGCTCCAGGAGCTCGGTGGCCTTGCGTCGAACGAAGCCCCGATATTGCGGGTCCGGGTAGAGCCAGTCCCAGATCCGCGCATTGCCCCGCACCTCGTCCCGGGAATAGCCGGTAATCTGCTCGGCCGCCTTGTTCCAGACCAGGATATTGGCTTGCGGATCCAGCACATTGAGCCAGATGCTGGCGTTGTCGATGATGTTCGCCCGGAACTGGCTCAGCGCCTGGATCTCGACGCGCTGGGCGGCGATTTCCTCGGCATAGCCGGCGCTCAAGCGCAGGTAGCGCAGCACCACGACGTACAGCACCAGGCCCGAAACCAGCACGAAGCCCCAGCCCTTGATGGTCTGATAGCGGGTAACCTCGCCGGACACACCCAGCCACCGGCCCAGCAGATCATCGGAGAAGGCGATCCACAGAAACGCCGTCACGCAGTAAGCGAGCGCGACTTTGGCCGCCTGCCAAAACGGGTTGTGGGGTCGCTGCGTTCGGCTCATGGCCGCCTCCATAGGATCACGGCCCAAAGCATGGCACAGGGTGGGCACCGAAACGAAGGCGGCGTCGCCGCCAAGTGGTCAAGCCACTCGCCCCGCGGCTCCATCAATGCCGGGCCGAGACGCCGCCGCGCCACCGTCTCAGTGCGCAGGCACCCATGCGCGAACCTCCCTGTCCGGGCGGGCACGCCGCGCCCACCAAACGGCACGGCCTGCGCGGCCGCATGCTGCCGATATGGGGCCGCGATGCCGGCCAACGCAACACCGCGGAAGGCTCAGGGCAGACGCCGATAGGCTTCCAGCGCCGCGCGGCGGGATTCGCCCAGGTCCACCATGGGCTCCGGGTACTCCCGGCCCAGGCGCACGCCGGCCTCGGCGAGCACCGAGCCCGGCGCGGCCCAGGGCTGGTGCAGCCAGCGCGTGGGCAGGCGGGCGAGCTCCGGCAGCCAATGGCGCAGATACGCCCCTTCGGGGTCAAAGCGTTCGCCCTGGCGCACCGGGTTGAAGATGCGAAAGAAGGGCGCGGCATCGGCGCCACAGCCGGCCACCCACTGCCAGCCCATGCTGTTGTTGGCCAGATCCGCATCCACCAGCGTGTCCCAGAACCAGCGCGCGCCGGCCTGCCAGGGTTGCCCCAGGTTCTTCACCAACAGGGAGCCCACCACCATGCGCACCCGGTTGTGCATCCAGCCGCTGTGCCAAAGCTCGCGCAGACCCGCGTCCACCAGCGGTATGCCGGTGCGCCCGCGCTGCCAGGCCCGCAGGCGCGCCTCGTCAGGCTGCCAGGGGAAAGCCTTGAAGCGCTCATTGATGGGCTCGTCGGGCAGGCGGGGGAAATGGAACAGCAGATGGTGGGCGAACTCCCGCCAACCCAGTTCCGCGATGAAGCGTTGTCGGTCCTCGCCTTCCGGCAAGCCCTGCAATTCGGCCAGAATCTGCCGCGGCCCCAACTCACCAAAATGCAGCGCCGGCGAGAGCCCGGAGGTACCCGCCTCGGCGGGCAGCTCCCGGCGTTCGGCATAGCCGCGCAGCCCCCGGGCGGCGAAGCGCCGCAGGCGCGCCAACGCCGCCGCCTCGCCCGGTCGCCAACGCTCGGCCAGCCCCGCCTCCCAGCGAATGCGCGGCAACAGCGCCAGCGCCTGCAGCGGCTCGGAGGCCGGGGCCTCGGCGCCGCGGCAATCGTCCGGGAGCGGCTCCGGATCGCCGACGGAAAGTCCCCGCCGCGCCTCGCGCCAGAAGGGGGTATAGACCCGATAGGGCTTGCCCTGCCGGTTGCGCAGCTCCCAGGGTTCGCGCAGCAACGCCGCCTGGTGGCTTGTCACCCGCAGCCCCTGCGCGCGCAGGGCGGCCTTGATGGTCTTGTCCCGGGCGATGATGGCGGGCTCGTAGAGCCGGTTCCAGTGCAGCTCCCGGGCGCCGGTCTCACGGACCAGGGCCTGCAGGGTCTGCAGCGACGGCCCCTGGCGCAGCACCAGCGGCAGGCCCCGCGCGGCCAGCGCCTCGGTGAGCGCGGCAAGACTGTGGTGCAGCCACCAGCGGCTCGCCGCCCCCGGCGCCCAGGGGGCCTCTTCCGCCAGCGCATGGATGTACACCGGCAGCACCGGGCCACGCCGGGCGGCGGCATTGAGCGCGGGATTGTCGGTGAGGCGCAGATCGCGCCGCAACCAGACCAGGATGGGGCTTTCGGGCATGGGGCACCGTGCGGGTCCGGGGAGCGCTCAGTGTGACATGCCCTGTCGGCGAATCGTTACCCGTTATCCGTGTCAGGCGCAGCCCCGATGGAGGGCAGCGTCGCCGGCAGGGTGATCAGCAGCCTGGCCCCCCTGGGCAGGGCTTCGATGGCCAGCTCGGCGCCCAGCTGCGCGGCCCGGCGGTGCATGTTCCCCAGACCCGCGCCACCCTCGCGCGCGACGAACGGCGCACCGTCGTTCTCCACCGCGATCACCGCCCGCCCTTGCTCGCCCGCCATGCCGCGCAGGCTGATGCTGGCAGCCGGCCCGTGCTTCAAGGCATTGGTCACCGCTTCCTGGAGAATCCGCAGCAGGTTCAAGGCATGGGCCGGAGTCACCCCGGCGACCTCGGGCAGACGGGCAATGGACCATTGCAGTTCCACGCCCAGGCGCTTCAGCTGCCGCTGTAGCCGTTCGTGAAACTTCGACAATGCCAGCGTCAGGTCCCGGTCGCCGATATCCAGCGAGTGGATCACCAGGCGCAGATCATCGAGCGCCTCCCGCGCCGCCTGCTCGATGCCGCCCGTGCGCTCGCGCTCGGCCAGGGCGATGATGGACGCCAGATGCCCCGAGAGGCCATCGTGCAGATCCGCCGTCAGCCGCTGCCGCTCCGTCAGGCGCACGCGCTGTGTCGCCTCGAGCCGCTCTCGCTCATGGACCAGGGCCAGCTCCGCCTCCCGCTCGGCCAGGCGCCGGTTCAGGTGCACATTGGCCTCGTCCACCCGTTGCAGGCTGATCGCCAGACGGCGCATCAGGATCACACTCACCGCCGCCAGTATCAGGGGCCGGTAATAGCCGGAGAACATGATTGGCCCGGCAATCGCCCCCTGAATCGCCAGCATGTCGCGCAGCGCGGCCAGGCACAGCAGCAGCAGCGGCAGGAAGAACAACAGCGCTTCCCGGTTGCCGTCCAGAAAGGCCCCCCGGGCGGCGATGGCGGTCGCGCCAAACAGCCCCAGCAGCATCGCGGGCACGCACAGGAACAGCACCAGTGCCGGCTCGGGGAGAAGTCCCGACAGGCCCAGCAGAACGCTCACCGCTGGCAGCGCCGGCACGGCCCAAGGCAAGCCGCGGGGCACAGGCCGGCCGACGAACAGCAGCGCCAGGATGGGCAGTATGGGCCCCACCGCCGAGGCCAGCATGTAGCCGTAGGGGGCGACCGCGCTGAGCGCCGGCATCACCGTGGCGAGCGAGCCGATATGGTAGAAGCCGCTGGCCGCGAGCAGCGCCAGCAGCCAGCGGAACAGCCTCTCGCCGGGGCGGTAGAGGAAGGCCACCAGCACCGCGCCGGACATCAGCAACTGCACCGCGAAGACCATCAGCCGCAGATGCTCCAGCAGAAAGAGGCGCAAGCGGTAATGGGGCATCAGCGCCTGCTCGCTGCCCACATACAGCGCCGAGAGATAGCCGCGCATCAGGCGTCGACTACGAAGCCGCAGCTCCAGCGTGTGCTCGCCGGCCCGCAAGCGCGAGGGCGGCAGGGACACCAGACGCGTCAGGCCGGAACGCGCCCCGAAGGCGTAGGTGCGCGGCTCGGGGTTGCGCAGCGCCTCGCCATCGAGCCACAGCTCGGCATGCTGGCTGAGCAGCGGCACGAACACATAGAGCGCCTCGGCGGGTGCTTCGTCCAGCCTCAGGGTAAAACGGTAGCGAGCCTCGCCCTCGTCCTGCCGAGCCCGCGCCGACCAGCGATGGGGAAGGCTGACCGTGTCGCGCTCACCATTGGGCCCGAGGAATTCGGCACTACCCAGCCGCGTGGCCTGGGTCGGAGTCGGCAATTCGGCCCAGAACGGCCATAGCGCCAGCAGCAGCAACGGCGCTACCACCAGCACACGGCGCAGCACAGAGCTCATAGGCGGATCAGTCCCAGCCTGGAGGCTTCGAACACCGCTTCAGAGCGGTTCCCCGCTTCCAGCTTGCGATAGATATTCTTCACGTGCACCGGCACGGTCTGACGGGAAATTCCCAGTTGCTCGGCCAGTTCCGCGTAGGTGAATCCCTTGGCGATGCCCCAGAGGATATCCGTCTCACGCGGGGTGAGCGTCACCACCGGGGCGGCCGGCGGCGCTTGGCGGGGCTTACTGATCCGCTTGACGATCACCCGGGCGATGGAGGGAGAAATGGGCGAGCAGCCCGCCAGCAGATCCTCTATGGCTTCAATGAGCTCCAGCGAATCGGCGTCCTTCAACAGATACCCCGTGGCGCCGGCTTCGATGACTTCCACCACGGTCTCATCGTCGGCCAGCACCGAGATCACCATCGCTTCCGCGGCCGGGTTGACCTCGCGCAGCCGGTGTATGGCTTGCACGCCATGACCGTCGGGCAACTGCAGGTCGGTGATCAGCAGATCCACCACCGGCTCGGCCAGGTGCTCCATGGCTTGTGCCAGGGTGGCACAGGCGGCGAGCAGCTCGCCCCCCGGCCAGTCGTTCAGGATCCTCGCCAGGCGCTCACGCACCGGGCCATCGTCTTCCAGCAGCAGCACCCGGCAACTCGGGCGGTCCTTGTCATTTGTCTTCATGCAGCCGTCCCGTTGGCGAGGTCAAGGTGGCGGCAGCGACTGTGCCTCAGCACGCCACCGTGGCCATATACCCCGAAGGGGGTATACGAGCCCAGCCCGAACCAGACTAGCCTGAACGCCATCACAGGTCAGCTCGAAGCAACACCCAAGGGAGCCACCCCATGAATCTGTATCTGAGACTGCTGGTGATCTGGCTGCGCACCGCCTTCGTCCGCCGTCAGCATCCGTTCATTCCCACCACCACCCGGTTCCGGGTACGCCCCTGGGAGATCGACCTGTTCGGCCACATGAACAATGGCCGTTACCTGCAGATCATGGATCTGGCCCGCGTCGACTGGATGCGCCGCTGCGGTGTGGCCGACGTGGCGGTTTCGCGGCGCTGGGGCGCGCTGCTCGGCGGCCAGTTGATCCGCTTCCGGCGCGCCTTGAAGCCCCTGCAGGCCTATAGCGTACACACCCGGCTGCTGGGCTGGGACGAGCGCTGGTTCTTCATCGAGCACCGCTTCGAGAATGCCGAGGGGCAGCTGGTCTCGGTGGCGATCTCCCGAGCCGCGCTGCGCGGCAAGGGCCAGTGGGTGGATACCGCCGAGATGGCCGGCGCCGTCATCCCCGGCACTCCCAGCCCGGCCCTGCCTGCCGCGGTGCGCGAGTGGCTGGCCGCCGACGAACTGATGGACGAGCTGCCTGCCACGGGCCTGGAGGACGTCCCCGAGCACACGCCCCGGGCCGCGGACGCCGCCTGAGCGCGCCTCCTGGGCGGGCGCGCGGGCTCAGGCCTGCGCCCGCTCGATCAACGCCCGCAGCGGCGCCGGCAACACGCTCAGCATCGCCGCCGTGATCCGCGCCTCGTTGCGCTGCCAGGCCAGGCCCGCGAACACGATGCCGATCCCCAGCGCGCCCAGCGCCACCGGGAAGAGCAGGCTGTTGGTGAACAGATCCGCCAGATGCCCCAGGTAGGCCGCCACCCCCAGCGCGCCGAACAGCGCCAGCACCCGCCGGCGCAGGGCGGCCCCACAGGCGATCAGCAACAGGTTGATGCCGCAGTAGAGCAGCTTGCCCAGCTCGCTGTCCGAATTCATCGCCGTGAGCCCGCCCCAGAAGGCCGCCGCACCGGCCAGGTACAGCCAGAAGGCATAATCCTTGCGTCGCCCACTGCGCACATCCACCCAGAAGGCGAGCCCCAGGGTGAGCGCGCCGGCCACCATGGAGACCAGCTTGCGCATCTCCCAGCGCTCCTGCCAGGTGTCGAACAGGAAAGGCACCAGATCCATCTGCAGATACCAGATGGACAGCGCCAGCAGGAACACGGTGAAGGGCATGCGGTAACGCCAGAGCGCCACCGTGGCGGCGGCGATAGTGCCCAGCTCCATGAACAACCAGTGCCAGCGGATGTAGCGATGGTAATCCGCCACCCGGCCGCCGCCTTCCGGCCACCAGCCCATGCCCTGCTGCAGGCTGTAGATGGCCAGCGGCACCATGGACAGGGCAAAGGTGAGCATCACCCCCGCCGGAATGGCGAGGTTTCGGCGCAGAAACCAGTGGGTCAGCGCCAGGCCCAGCACGAACTGGGAACCCACCAGCACCAACATGGGCCAACCCGCCCAGCTCTCCCAGGCCTGCCCGAGAAAGAGCGCGAAGGCAGCCATGGCGACGAAACCGCCCAGGTAATAAAGGATGTGGGCGGCCCGAAACTGGGGGCGCGCCTCGTCGCGCTGGGCGAGAAAGCGCCAGAGCCGCTCGGCGGTGTCGGCGTCCAGAACGCCCTCTTCGGTGGCGGCGGAGAGATCCTGTCGGGTGAGGCGCATGAACTGTATGTCCTTATGATGATTATTCTTTTACGACGCGAAAGCGGCTGCGCGAACGCCGGAATATTGCCGCCCATGGTTTGTTCCCGTATTTTTACCCCCAAGTACCCCTTGCCGTGCAACACGGCGGTACAAGGAAACGCTCTCTACAGAGCAATAACAAGGACGACTCGATGAAGGCCCGCATCTATATTTCCGGCTTGGCCGCCGGCGTCCCTAAGACCGGTTTCGGCGTTAACCTCGCGACTTTCGCCTACCTCGAAATCCTTCCGGCAGGAAGGCCCACGATGACTGCTCGCGTATACGGTATCGCAGACACGCTCTCGGTCGGGAACGAATCCTCCACATTGCTCGTTGGGCACGTCAAAACCGATTGATTCCAACTCGGCGGCGATGGCAGCCCTTTGTTGCAGGCCGAATACCTGAGCGGCAAAACCATGCACATCAGCTTAAAAGGAACCCTGGTCAAAAGCGGGAAGGTCGACATCGACATCATGCTGATAGACAAGAACGGCATTGGCGAGACCATTCTAAAGCGCTACAGCATAGACGCCATAGGCGCTCAGCTTGATTCGACCCAGATAAGGGGGCCTATACGCCTCTTACCCAATAAGAAAACCACCGAGCCGACGAGATGACCGTGTCGAACATGCGTGGAAAACATGGGGCAAGCTTCGGCGCGTCGCCGCTTTCGGTAACGGCACCCTGCTGTTTTTCAGTGTTTCGCTGCCCTGGTGCTGAGCACGTTCGTTTTTTCCGCACCGGATTACCGTGAACTGAGCAAGCATCTGTATGGGCAGGAGGCTCCCTTGATGGGGTCAAACGTGGCGGAGCAGCTGATCGGGCCCAACCTGCTTGTTCTAATACTGGCCATACTGATCGGCTCCCTCTGGAAGGAACGCCGCGTGACACGTTTGAGTCACCGGATACTGGCCAATACCGGCTTGCTTGTGGCTCTGCTCGCTCTTCACGGAACCGTCACACTACTGCTCTTCAATCTCCCCTGAAGTCTTCCTAAATGCCGAGCTGTGCCAGAAAGATCCACAGCGCCCGCGGATCCAGCAGCATGGTCAGCAGTACTCCGCCAGCCGCGCCGCCCAGATGCGCTTCATGGGCCAGGCCGCCCACCTGGTCCGGGGCGCGGCTGCGCATGGCGTAGATGGAGATCGCCACGAACCCCACGGCGAAGAGCAGCGCCGGGATGGGGATGGCGAAGAACAGATACAGCAGCCGCAGCGGCTCGTACAGGCAGAAACCGAACAGCACCCCGCTGATGGCCCCGGACGCTCCCACGGCGGCATAGCGCGGATTGGCTCGGTGCATGAACAGCGTCAGGCCCTGGGCGGCCAGGTCCGAGCCGAAGTACAGCACCAGGAAACGCACCGGCCCCAGCGCCGCCTCCAGCCAGGGACCGAAGAAGAACAGGGTGATCATGTTGAACAGCAGATGGCTGCCGCTGGCGTGCACGAAGCCGGCGGTGAACAGCCGGTAGTACTCGCGTCGGCGCAGCACGCGCCAGGGCCGTAGTGCAAAGCGGTCGACGCGCAGCTCGCCTCCCTGGAAGGCGTACACGCTCACCAGCACGTTGGCGAGCAGCAACAGCAGGGTGACGGGAGACTGGGTGGGATCCATGGGCGTTCCGGGTCGCTCTGTTCGCGCCCATCATAGCGCGGTTAACATCACGACTGAGGATGCCGAAAGCCGAGCGCGCGACCATGGCCGCACAGCCCGACAACGCCGCGAACCACTGCGCCCTGTGTGGCCGCCGGGAGCCGCTGACCCTGCATCACCTGATTCCGCGCAAGGTGCACCGGCGGGCGCGCTTCGCCAAGCGCTACCGGCGTGAGGAGCTCAACCAGGGTGTCCTCGTTTGCCGGCGCTGCCACGACGGCATACACCGGCGCTATGACGAGATGACCCTGGCCACGCGGCTGAACACCCTGGAGGCGCTGCGGGCGGACCCGGATCTCGCCCGCCATTTCGCCTGGGTGGCGAAGCAGAAGCGGCGCTGCCCGCCAGGCCGGCCCGGGAAGGCATCCCGCGGACCGGCCAGCAGTTCACTCAGCGCAACAGGCCACGACGCAGATACCCCTGACTGGCGACGAACAGCAACACGCTCCCCACGAGCAGGGCCAGATACGGCGCGGAGACCGCCGCCTGAATCGCCTCGGCCGGCATGGCGATGACCAGCCCGCCCACGGCCAGGGCGATGCGCGAAGCCATGCCCACCGCACCACGGCCGGTGAGGTCGCCCAGCCCCAGCAGGTACCCCTGAATGGCGGCGGAAATGAACACCACACCCACCACGGCCTTGCCCACGGCCAGCGCCACGGCCGGCGGCTCGCCTTGCAGGATCAGCGCCGGGTTCAAGACGAACAGGAAGGGGATCACGTAAATCACTGCGCCCAGCCGCAGCGCCGCCAAACCGGTCTCCATGGGCCGCGCGCCAGCGATGGAGGCGGCGGCGAAGGCGCCCAGCGCCACCGGCGGCGTGATGAAGCTCAACATGCCCCAGTACATGATGAACAGATGAACCGCAATCGGGTTCATGCCGGCGCCGTTCACCAGCGCCGGGGCCAGCGCTACAGCAAGGAAGATGTAGGCCGATGTGGCGGTCATGCCGATGCCGAGGATGAAGCTGATCACCGCGCCCATTAACAAGAGCACATAGGCGTTATTGCCGGCGATGAACATCAAGTCATTGGCAATCGTTCCAGCCAGGCCGGTAACCGTCATGGCACCCACCAGCAAACCTACGCTGGCAAGTATGATCGTGAGTTCAATGATCGTTTTTCCGAGACTTACAACGAAATCCACCAACTGCGCCCAGCGCCATCGGCTATAGGGCAGTATCTGATTCAGAGCAATCACCACCACCGACGCGTAGTAGGGCGCATGCGCCTCCCGGCCCAGGAAGAACAACATCCACACGAGCGTGCCGAAAGCGAACAGGTAGTACCAACCTTCCTTCAATGTCCGGCGCAGTGAGGGCAAATCTTCCTTGCGCAATCCCTTGATGCCGCTGCGCGCCGCGTAGCCGTCCACCTGCAGGAAAAGCCCCAGAAAATAGAGCACAGAGGGCACGATCGCGGCCAGCACGATGACGCTGTAGGAAACGTTCAGAAAACTGGCCATAACGAAGGCTGTAGCCCCCATGACCGGCGGCATCATGGTTCCGCCGGTGGACGCACAGGCCTCGATGCCTCCGGCGTAGCGCGGCGAAAAGCCGGCGCTCTTCATGGCGGGAATGGTCAGTGAACCAGTTGTGACTACATTCGTTATCACGCTGCCGCTCAACGAACCCATCATGCCGCTGGAAAGCACCGCCACCTTGGCCGGACCACCACGCACATGGCCCAGCAGGGCAAAGGCAAAATCGATGAAGAATTTGCCACCCCCTGTCTTCTGCAGGGCAACCCCAAAGATCATGAAACCAACCACCAGGTTGGCAAACGCTTGAAAGGGAATACCCAGGATGCTTTCGAGGCTCATGGCATGAAAAGCCGCCGTCTCGCCCGAACTGGACGCAACGCCCTGGATCGGGCCGGGCATCACGTCGGCCCAAAGCGGGTAGACACTTACGACACCGGCGATCAACGTAATGGACAACCCCGCCACGCGCCGCAACGCTTCCAGCAATAAGCCCCACAGCAGAAAGCTCACGTAAACCGCGTGATCCGGCGCCATGTACTCCCAGCCCTGGTAAATGATGGTTTCCCCATTCCATACAAAGAACAGGCAAACCCCCGCCGCCACGAGAGCCAAGCTGCTATCCACCAGCAGATCCAGGCGGCTTCCGGCGTACCCGCGGAGTGGCCATACCAGAAAGGTAACGGGCAGGGAGAAAAGAAGGATCGAGTAGAAAAACTGATGCTGCACGCTGGTAAGGAACGCCAGCACTTTGGTGTTGAAAAGGTAATCCAGCGACAGTAGCAACAAAGCAACCGTAGCCAGACTCAAGACAAGCACGCAGGCCCTGCTGTTAAGTCTGAACGATTGGCGGGTTTTGGCCGGCACGGCGCTTTCAGCGTTCATAAGCAAGCTACCAGCGGGCTCGGCACCAGCAAGCGGTTGATAAAACAACTCATACTCAAACTCCTCCAGTCACTCGGGAAGCAACGGCAAGCACTTTGCTCAACGACCATTCATTATTATTCTGAAACGCGTACTGCCATGGGACGACCGCCCTGCGGGCGGCGTACCACACCGCCCGCAAGACATGCCCGACGGCTTAGTGGCTAAGGAAATCCAGCACCATGCGGTTGAAGGTCTCCGCATGCTCCCACTGGACCCAATGCCCGCAACGGTTGAAGACATGCAGCTGGGCCTTGGGCAGACCTGCGAGCAGCCGCAGACCGGTATCCATGGGCACGAAGCGGTCATCCCGCCCCCAGACGACCAGGGTATCGGCCTGGACTTCCCGCAAACGGTAGGCGTAGTCGGGAAACTGCAGCGGGTTGGCCTGTACGCTCTTGACGAAGTTCTGCAGGTGATCTTCCCGGGCAAGGATGTTGTCCAGCCGGGTCTTCATCATCTCCTCGGTGATCCCGCTCGGATCGAAGACGAAGATCTCCATCATGGCGTTGAGGTTATCCAAGGTGGGCTCACGGTAGAGCTTCTGCAGCCGCTTGATGCCCTCGGTGGGCATGGGGGTGAAGAGGCTGCCGCCGCCCGTACCGCCGCCCATGAGAATCAGCTTGGCGACCCGCTCCGGGTGCTGCAGGGCAAAGGCCACGGCGCTGTGGCCACCCATGGAATTGCCGATGATGTGCACCTTGGGCAGGTTCAGCCCCTCCACCACCCCGGCCAGCACCTCCGCATTGAGATCCGAGCGCGAGCCGGTGCAGACGATGCTGTCGCTCTTGCCCCAGCCCGGGCAGTCCACCAGCAACACCCGGTAACCAGCGTCGGTGAGCGGCTGGACGTTGCGATTGAAGTTCGCCCAGCCGGTCGCACCCGGGCCGGAGCCGTGGAGCATGACCACGACCTGTTCGCCTTTGCCGGCGTCGTTGTAGTGGATCTTCAGATCCTCGCCGGCGGCCTTGATGTCGATGAAGCGGCTGGTGCCCGCCTCGGTCCATTGTGCGTTGGTCATGGTTAGGTTACCTCATTGGTGTGTTGGAAGATCCGGACGCGGATGTGGGATGCGCCGAGAGCAGACCGAAGCCGGCGATCCACTCGGGGATCTCTCGGTAGTAGGTGTCCTGCACGGTGTAAGGACCGAAGGCCGCCATGGCCGCGGCGGCGGCCAGCCAGGTCTTGCTCTCGTGGGCGGACTTGCCGGCCAGCGCCGAGAGTTGCGCATTGCTCAGCTCGTCCCAGGCGTCCAGCCGCCCCTGGATGATGCTGGCCATGAACTGCTGGTCCCAGTCGGCGTTGAGAGGATGCAGCGCGCCGGGGTCGCGGGTGAAGTCCCGGGCCGCGTCGATCACCCGCTGGGTGCGGGCTTCACGCTCCGCCGGAGGCAGATTGCGGCCGCTGCCCAGCAGGCGCTCGCGCACCGGCAGGGGGGCGCTGGCAAGCTCCGGCACGGGTGGCTCGTGGGAGAGTCCGCCGGAGCCTATGAACAGGGTGCGCAGGCCGCGCCGACGGGCGTAGCCGCCAATGGCCTCGCCCAGCCGGCGCACCCGCTGAAAACCCGGCATGGGCGGCGCGACCGAGTTGATGAACACGGGTATCACCGGGCAGCGGTCCAGGCCACCGAGCAACAGTCCCAGCGGCTGGGCGAAGCCATGATCCACCTGCATGCGGTGGGAAACGGCCAGGTCCACACCGGCCTCCAGGCAATGCTCGGCGCATGCCATGGCCTCGTCCTCGGGCACCGACAGCACCCCTTCGGGGCTGCCGAAGTCGCCGATGGCCTTTACCTCGACTCCCAGGCAGAAGGGGGGCATCAGGTCATGGAAGAAACCGTTGAAGTGGTCCGGCGCGAACAGCACGACCAGCTCCGGGTCGAAGGCCCGCACCCGCTCGCGGGCACCGTCCAGATACCGCTCGACCTCGTCCACCACCGTCGGTGCGGGGTCGTGCAGGCCCAGCAGCGGCGTATGGGAAAGACATTGCAGTAAAGCCGTCATGGGTTCTCCTTGGGCGCGCACGGCGCTACAGATCCAGCACCAGGCGCGGCGACTTGAAGCCGGAACAGCACACCATCAGGCTCTGGTTCTCGGCCTGCTCCTCTTCGCTGAGCAGCATGTCGCGATGATCCGCCTCGCCTTCCAGCAGACCCACCTCACAAGTGCCGCAGGTGCCCTCGCGACAGGAGAAGGGCACATCCAGCCCGGCGCCCTGCAGCGCTTCAAGAATGGTCTGCCCCGGCGCCACCTTGACCACCTTGCCCGAGCGGGCAAGCTCCAGCTCGCCGCCGGACTCGGTGGCGGCTTCGGTGTCGGCGGCGAAGTACTCGTAGTGCGCCCGCTCGGTGCACCCGGCGGTCCGCTCGCGAAAATCCGCCAGCATTCCTTCCGGCCCGCAACAATAGAAGTGCGCCTGGGGCGCGGCATCGGCCACAATTCGCGCCACGCTCCACCGCTCGCGCCCACCCTGATCATCGAAGTACAACACCACCTTGTTGCCCGAGGCCTTGGCGAGGCGCTGCAGGCGCTCCAGGAAGGGCGCGCTGGTACGATCACGGCTGGCGTAGTGCAGTTCCCATGGGCGATCCAGCACCACCAGGCGTTCGAGCATAGAGAGGAACGGCGTGATACCGATGCCGCCGGCGAAGAAATAGCTGTAGGGGGCCTCTTCGGCCAGCGCGAAGTTGTTGCGGGTCTCGGACACCCACAGGGTATCCCCCTGCCGCACGGCCTCGTGCAAATGGCGCGAACCGCCCCGGCTGTCCGGTGCCAGCCGCACCGAGAAGGCGTAGCAGCCGGTCTCGCCGGGCACCGGCACCAGGGAGTAGCTGCGGCTGAGCTCCGCCCCCAGCGCCACGTCCAGATGTGCACCGGCGGCGAAGGCCGTATCCACGCCCCTGGGCGCCTCCAGCACGAAGGTCTTCACCCCCTCGCACTCCTCGATGATGCTCTTGACTCGTACCTGTGTACTCATGCGTTCTCCTCCGGCGCGCTAATCGCAGAGGATCAGCGGCTTGACCGCCTGCCCGGCGAGGATCAGCTCGAAGGCCTCGCGGCCCTCGCGCAGCGGCACCCGGTGGCTGGCGATGGGCGCCAGATCCAACGCCCCTTCGTAGACCAGCGGGGCGCAGGCGTACCAGGTATCCCACAGCCGGCGGCCGTGAATGTTGTGGATGGTCGGTCGGCCCCGGCGCCACAGGCCGAAGTCGAACTCGATGGGCCCGGCGGGGGTGGCGCACCACTTCACCTCGCCCAGCGGCGCAACCAGCTGGAAGGTGTTGCGCGCACCAGCCGCACTGCCGGTGTACTCGAACACCACCTCGGCGCCCTCGCCCCCGAAGTGGCGACGCACGGTCGACACCACGTCTTTCTCGGCGGCATTCACCGCCAGGTCCGCCCCCATCTGCCGGGCGATGCCCAGGCGGTAGGGATTGACGTCCACCGCGACGATGCTCGCGGCCCCGTAATGACGGGCAACCGCCACGTTCATCAGGCCGATCGGGCCGCAACCATTGACCACTACCGTGCGCCCGGCCACACCCTGACCCTCGAGGGTGGCGTGCACGGCAATGCCCAACGGTTCCAGCAATGCCGCGCGTTCCGGGTCCACATCCGCAGGGTTCACCCAGACGATCGACTCCGGCACGGTCACGTACTCGGCAAAGCAACCGTTGAAGTCGATACCGGGATAGCGGGTGGCGGCACAGACATGACTGCGCCCGGTGCGGCAGCTGCGGCATTCGCCGCACGGCACATGGCTTTCCAGGCTGACCAGATCGCCCGCCTGGGTGCGGCTCACGGCCTCCCCCACGGCCTCCACCCGGCCACACATCTCGTGGCCGAGGATGGTGGGCAACTTCACGCGCTCACCAAAGGCACCCTGGCCGTGGTAGATCTGCATGTCGGTGCCGCAGACACCACTGACCAGTACCTTGATCAGTACCTCATGGGCGCCGGGCTCGCGGATCGGGTATTCCCCCAACGCGAGGCCGTCCCGACCCGCTTCGACTTTCGCCAGTCCCAGCATGGGTAAGCCCCGCCGTCAGATGATGAAGGAAAGCCCTGTGAAGGGCCGGTGACGACCGAGCAGCACTATCTTCTTCGAAACGATACGCAGCTGCCCGTCCTTCGGTGCGGCTTCCAACTCCACCCATGCCGGGTACAAGCGGGTTTCATCCAGGCCGTTCTGGCGCCAATCGCCGCGACGTGCTTCAGCCAGCAGCATCTTGTAGCGCGCCCGCAAGCGACCGCCTTCTTCGCTGAGCTTCAGATTGCTGATCATCCGCCAAGTCTCGGAGGCAGGCTGCTGGGCCACGCGATTCTGATGGACGATTTGGTCCACCCGCATCACCAGGCGCTGACGGTTGTCGTAGATGATCGAGGAGTCCACCTCTGGGTCCGCGTGCTCATCGATGGGCACCCAGTAGGTTGCCTCTTCGGCGTAGAGCTCCACCCACTCGAGCAGATCACCGCGATCAAGCAGGTCAGCTTCCAGTTCGATCAATGCCTTGAGTTCATCCATTTGGGCCACCTCAGTTCCCCGCCTGTTTCATCAGACGTACCCACTTGCGCCAGAATGCACGCTGCGGGGTCTCGTCGCTGTACACGCCGACCTTGCCGCCACCCTCTTCCTCTGTCTCCTTGCCCAGGCCGCGGGAGAGAACGACGGTATCCGCGCCCACGCCCTTGAGCGCGTTCTGGTTGCCGGCGAACACATCGATATCGTCGGCGGAAAGAATGCCGGCGGTGCCTATGCGCGTCTGAGCATCCAACATACGGTTGTTGTTGATCTGCGGATGGGCGTCCTCGATCAGCACCGGATAGGAATAGACCTCCGTGCGGTCCTGGGCGATCGGCTGAATCACCCGAATGTTGAAATCGAAGATTGTCAGGTTCGGGAAGATCAGGAACTGACGGTTGGTAAGCACCTCTGCGGCCCCTTCCTCACCATAAAGCTCGGTGAGCCGGCCCTCGTAAGCCGCCCGCACATCATCGTCAACGCCGCCCGATTCAAGTGGCGCGCCGGCTTCCAGTGTTCCGTGCCCTTCTTCATACCCGCGGGTGTAGCCCTGCTGGCGCACGGGGTTGTTCAGCTCGCGATTGACGAACGACCCGGAGTATTTCTTGATGGTGTTGAACGCCGAGCGATGCACGAAGCCCGGGTGATAACCGTCATAGACGTTCTCGGACTGGAACTTCCAGTTGCCGTTGAACATGTAGCGATGGGGTGTGCCCATGACGTAGCGGGATCCGGCAGCACGCCGTGCCCAGATATCAATATGCTTGCGCGCACCACCGAGGAAGTCCTCCAGCGGCTCCACATCAGGGTTCATTGACCCGAATACCAGGCCCGCGTAGGACGCCACACGCGGCACCTTGTGCAGGTTGCGCGAAGCCTTGTCGAAGCATTCCGGATAGCGCTCGGCGTCCGGAACTCCTACCAGCTTGCCCTGAGTGTCGAAGGACCAGCCGTGGTAGGGACAAACGAAGGTCCGCGTCTTGCCCTTTTCGCTGCGACACAAGGTCGCACCGCGATGCGTGCAGACGTTGAGCAGTGCGTGGATGTCACCGGCGCGGTCCCGCGTCACGATCACGGGCTGCAGACCCAGTAGCGTGGACTTGTAACTACCGGCCTCCGGCAATTCACTCTCGTGGCACAGGAAGATCCAGGTGCAGTGGAAGATCCGGTCGATCTCGTCCTCGAACACCTTCTGGCCGCGATAGGCATCTGTGGAAACGGTAAATTCATTCTCCCGGTCAACGATATAATCGGGATAATGCGGGCTGTTAGATCCGGCGCTCATCGCTCTCCTCCTGTGTCCGATGAACCCGAGCCTACGGCCGGGTCAGGAGGCAAACAACGAACAGCCGGCTCACCGTGCACATAGTGCACACGGTCGCGGGGGCTACGCTATCTCTTTCTGGATGGTGGCGACCACCTCTCCCAGTCTTGCCGCAAAACGCGCGACGTCCTGGTCGCTAATCGCATGATTCAAGATGATCATGTTGATGCAGCCGAGCACCGTATCGCCCTGAACGATGGGCCTCGCCACACCGGCGAACTTTGGCTCCTCCGCCCATTCCGCGCGGTTACGCCCATACCCCAGGCGTCGTGTTTCCTCGACCAACTGGGGAATGTTTGTACGAGCCGTGGGATCATCCCGGCTGATCATGCTGATCAGGGCTTCGCGCTCCGCGTCCGAGCAATAGGCCAGATAGGCTCTGCCAGCCGCCGTATTCATCAGGCCCAGCTTCCGCCCCGGCATGCCCGTGTGGAAGGAGAAGACGCTGTAGGCGTGGGTGGAGGCGCGGACGACCAACTGATGACCCTCCAGGCTTTGATAGGAGCAGGGCCAAACCAGTTCCTTCGTCAGCGCCATCATGTGAGGCCAAACGATATCCACGATCTTGATGCTGTCACGAAAACCGTAGCTCAAACTCTGCACCTGATGGGACAGGCGATAGAAGTTGGACAGATGGTCTGTGTAGACGAAGTCCTCTTCCACCAACGTCTCCAACATGCGTTTGACCGTCGTGCGATGCATGCCCAGGCGGCTGGATAGCTCGGTAACCGTGGCAGCCCCGTTGGAGCTTCTGTTCAACTCCTGAAGCAGCTTCAAGCCCTTAACCAGGGACTGGCAGCTCTTGTAACCGCTGCGGGTGGTCTTTGTAGTCATCAGTCGGGCACACCCTTGTTGCCGTAATGTCCGTCATTGCCAGGCGCACACCCCAAGGATACTGCGGAGCGTGCACCATGTGCACGCCGAGCCGAAAGGCTTTGCCCCTCGGAAGCACCCAAACCTAAGCTGAATCTGGATCGATCATGGGTCTTGGCCCCTGCTGCACTTGGTCCAGCTCCCCTCGCGATCTTGGTCCAGCTCCCCTCGCGATGGGAAGCATAGTTACAAACCTGGTTTACGAAATCAGGGAACAACCTGGAGGAGAAAGCATATGGCTCGTTTACTCACTGGATGGCTCGCGATAGCCGCCCTCAGCATGCCGTTGATGGCGTTCGCCGCCGACAACGTCAACCTGCCCAAAACCATAACCAGCACGTCTCACGCGCCGGGCTCTGCGGGGCATTCGCAAACGGTTGCCATCGGCAATCTGCTACAGAACGAATACGGCACGTCCGTACGAATCATGCCCAGCTCGAACGATGTCGCCTTCATGAACCTGGTGCGATCCGGCCGCGTGGAGTTGTGCACCTGTCCGTCAGCGGCCTACTTCGCGCAAGAGGGCGTGCTGATGTTCTCCGGCCCCGAATGGGGTCCGCAGCAGCTTCGTGTGCTTGCTATGTCCGTGGCGAACGTGGGCATGGGCATGGTGGCTGCCGGAGATGTCGGCATCACCGAACCGGCCGATCTAAAAGGCAAGCGCGTGGCGTCCATCCGCGGCGGCGACTCCCAGAACCTGGGTGCAGAAGCAGTTTTGGCCTTCGGCGGTCTGACCTGGGACGATGTCGAGCGGGTTGAGTTCCCCAGCTACATCAAGACGCTCGAGGGCATCCTCAACGATCAGGTCGACGCAGCCTTTGTGATGACCATCACGTCTACCACCCAACAGATCGCCTCGAGTTCCAGAGGCATCAAGTGGCCCTACATGGATCCCAATGATGAGGAAGCCTGGGCCCGTGCACAGGACGTGGCGCCGTATCTGCAGCCGAAGAAAGTGACGCTGGGCGCGGGTATCAGCAAGGAAGAGCCGTGGCACGGCTCCTCCTACCCTTATCCCATCATTCTCGGCTCGGACAGTCTCGACTATGAACTCGCCTCGAGCATGATTCGGGTGCTGATAGAGGATTATGACCTGTACAAGGACTCGGCGCCGGGCACCTCGGGCTATGCGCTTGAGAACCAGAACCTTACGTGGGTGATGCCCTTCCACCAGGCGGTCGTCGACTACTACAAAGAGCGCGGCGCCTGGACCGACGAAATGCAGGCCAACCAGGATCACCTGCTGGAGCGCGAAACCGTGCTGCAACAGGCCTGGAAGGACTACGTTGGGTCAACCGACGCGGAAGGTGATGCCTTCAAGAGCGGCTGGATGAAGGCGCGCGCCACGGCCCTCGAAAGCGCGGGCTTCAAGGCCGTGTTCTAACGCAAGGTGCACAGCTGACTTGCCCGGACACCGCACGTCCGGGCAAGTCATTTTCTCGTCCTTCTGCGTCCGCTGGAGCACGACAGATTCACGCTGATCCTTATGCTATTGTGCGGCGCGGGACACTGGGAGAGCCGCTATCAACAAGAGAACCAGGTATGCCTGGGAGCCGCCCTCGGCCTGCCCGCAGCCCACGCCAAGCGGCCGCACGCAACGAGCGCCGCGACGGCCATTGCCTCCCGTCCGCCTCGGCCACCGCACCGCTGAGGACACCCTGTGACCTCCGCCGCCACTGCCCTGCTCAACCTGTTTCCCCGCCCGGAGCTGAAGACCCTCGGGCTGGTATCCACAGCGCACGCCTTCAGCCACTTCTACATGCTGGTGCTGCCGCCGATCTTTCCGCTGCTGCACGGTGATCTGGGGCTGAGCTACGCCGAGCTGGGCCTACTGCTCGCGGTGTATGCCGGCGTCACCGGCCTGATGCAAATCCCCATGGGCCTGCTGGTAGACCGCATCGGCGGCCGTGCGGTGCTCGCACTGGGGCTCGCGCTCAATGCCGCGGCCATCCTGCTGGTGGGACTGTATCCGGCCTACTGGGGGATGCTGATCTTCATGGCTCTGGCCGGCACCGGCAACGCCGTATTCCACCCGGCAGACTACGCCATACTCTCCGCCCGCGTCGGCTCGCCCCGCATGGGCCGCGCCTTCAGCCTGCATCTTTTCGCCGGCTACATGGGCTGGATGCTCGCCCCGCCCGCCGTGCTGGGACTGACAGCACTCTTCAATTGGCGGATAGCGCTCATCGTGCTGGGCCTCACGGGGTTGGCCTACGCCGCCCTGCTAACCCTGCCCGGCGAGCATTTATCGGATGCCGATCAGCGCCGCGAGGCCCATGCCAGCAAGGTCCGGGCACGCGCCGAAGGCCGCCGCAACGGTCTGGCGCTGCTGCTCACCCCCACCATCGCGGCACTGTTCCTCTTCTACGTGGTCGTGTCCATGGCCAGCAGTGGCATACAGGGCTTTTCGGTGGTGGCCATGGTCGAGCTGCACCAGATCGAGATGTCCCAGGCCAACTTCGCGCTGACGCTCTACTTCGTCGCCGGCGCCCTCGGCACCCTGCTCGGCGGTTGGCTGGCCGACCGGGTGGTGCACCACGAACGGGCCACCGGCATCGCCTTCATCATCTCCGCGCTGTTCCTGGTGCTGCTCGGCCTCGGCGCACTGCCACTGGCGCTGGTCGGCGGGATGATAGCGCTGGCCGGCTTCTTCCTCGCCGTGGTCTCGCCGCTGCGCGACGTCATGGTACGCAACGCAACGCCGGCGGGCAGCATCGGCACCGCTTTCGGCATCGTCACCACCGGCTTCAGCGTCGGCATGGTGATCTCCCCGATGCTGCTGGGGGCCGTGGTTGATCGGGGATACCCGTCGCTGGTGTTTCTGCTCAGTGCGGCGATGACGTTGGGCGGGCTGGGTACGCTGGCGGGGGTTCGAGTGTCACGGCGGTCGACTGATACCCGCGATGATTACACCACACATTAGCGTGAAGCACCGCGCCGGTGTACAACGCCCATGGGGCACCGATTACCCGCAAGGCCTTGAGTGAAGAGCAGGTGGAACGCGCGATCATGCTCGCCGGCGCCAAGCTCGGCTGGCGAATGCACCCGGTTGGCACCGGGGCAGATCCTCGGTCGGTTGGCGCTACGCAGCCACGTGGCCGAGGTGGATGTGCACTATGACGCCGAGAGCTACAGCATCAACCTCAAGTACGACGGCGTGGATATCCACAGAAACCACAACGGCTTGGGCCAGAATCTCGATCGGGCCATCAACGAGCAAATCCACAAGCTGTGATCGGGTGGGCGGCATCACAAGATGACCGCCGCGCGCCCCTTGAGTATCCCCTCAGCCCCCCATCTTCGGGACGCGGGAATACTCATGGTCGGCCGGGCTCCGACAGCAGGCTTAGCGATAAACCATCAACTCCCACACACCACAATCTTCTCCCTCCTCGTCCTGCTACTTCGGCCGCTGGTCTGCCGGGTCTATCCGCTGGGGCGCATTGTCAGCCGCGACGAGGAATACTTCGTCGAGGTCACGCCCCATCCGCAGACCGAGGGGCGCTACGGGCAGGATGGAACGGTGGCGGAGTATCTGGCGCAGCAGGGCGCGGCCCCCTACATGGCGGCCGCCGACCATTACTACCGGCTGTATCTGCAACTGGCCGAGGCGCAGGAAGACGACGAGAGCACCGCCGACGCGGGCTTCGAACCCCTGGACCTGCTGGATCTGGAAAACCACGTGCGACAGCAGGCCGCCCGACGCGGCACCGCCCCTGCCCCCAACCTGGAGGAGCGGGTGGCGCAGCACGTGCGCTGGCTGCACGAGGCGCTGACCGGCGCCGCACCGCCCGAGAGCTGAGCACTCCCCGCCCCCTCCAGTGCTGACTCGCCCGCCGCAGATTTCCCTGGCGGTCTCCTTGAACTCCGGCCTCCGGGCGCCGAGATGTGAATACATCGCCCGACGTCAGCCGAGGTGCCGCCGTGAGCCTGACCGCCATCGCCCTCAACTGCACCCTGAAGCCCTCGCCGGCGGATTCTTCCTGCGAGCTGTTGTTGCGCCAGATACTGGACGCCCTGGCCGGTGAGGGCGTCACGGGCGAGCTGCTGCGCGCCGTGGACCACAACATCAAACCCGGGGTGAGCGCCGACGAAGGCGCCGATGACGACTGGCCGGCAATACGGCGCCAGGTGCTGGACGCGGACATTCTGGTGCTGGGCACGCCGATCTGGCTGGGGCACCCCTCCAGTGTGTGTCAGCGGGTGCTGGAGCGGCTGGATGCCTTTCTCGGCGAAACCGACGAGGAAGGCCGCATGGTGACCTTCGGGCGGGTCGCGGCGGTGGCGGTGGTGGGCAATGAGGACGGCGCCCACCACGCGGGCGCGGAACTCTTCCAGGGGCTGAACGATGTGGGCTTCACCCTGGCCGCGGGCGCCATGAGCTACTGGGTGGGTGAGGCCATGCAGGGCATTGACTACAAGGACCTGGAGCAGGTGCCGGACACCGTGGCCGGCACCACCGCCACCCTCGCGCGCAACACCGCGCACCTGGCGAAACTGCTGCGCCAGGCGCCCTACCCCGGCGGCTCCTGAGCTGTTCGCGGACCGTGACACAAGAGCCAACGTCGGGGAGGTAAACGACATGGCACGTGTGGGGATCATCGGCCTGGGCTGGGTGGGCGCCAGTGTCGCCGCCGCCGTACTGCAGCGGGGCCTCGCCCAGGAGCTGCTGCTGCACGATGTGCGCGGCGAGATCGCCGAGGGTGAGGCGCTGGATTTCGCCCACGGCGCCCTGCTCTATCCGCGCGCCCGGGTGCGTGCCGCGCCCTTGTCGGATTTCACCACGCTGGATGCTGTCGTGGTCAGCGCCGGGCGCGGCGGCAAGCCCGACGAATCCCGCCTGGCGCTGCTGCGCGACAACCTCGCCGTGGCGGAGAGCCTGGGCCAGGCGCTGCGCGGTTTCGCCGGCGTGATCATCGCCGTCTCCAACCCGGTGGATATCTTCACCGAAGTACTGCGCCGCGCCGCCGAACTACCCGCCGAGCGGGTCATCGGCACCGGCACCACCCTGGACAGCGCCCGGCTGCGCTTCGAGCTGGGTGAACAGCTGGGCGTGCACCCCCATTCCGTGCATGCCCAGGTGCTGGGCGAGCACGGCGATTCGGAACTGGTGAACTGGTCCGCCGCCCAGGCCGGCGGGCGGACGCTGCGCGACTGGCGGGGCTGGAACGAGGAGCTGGAAGCCGAGATCGCCGCCCGAGTGCGCGGCGCGGCCTACGAGATCATCCGCCGCAAGGGCGCCACCAACCAGGCCATCGGCCTGGTCACCGCCTCGGTACTGGCCGCGGTGCTGCACAACGAAGATCGGGTGTTGACCGTCTCGCGTTTGCAGCAGGGCGTGGCCGGCGTGGACGGGGTGCCGCTGTCGCTGCCGGCCGTGGTGGGCAGGGATGGGGCTACACGAGTCCTCGAGCCGCGGCTTGACGCGGCGGAGGCCGAGGCGCTGGCTCGCTCGGCGGCAATCATTGCGGAACGCCTGCCGTCATGACAGAGGCATCGATCGAATACCGCAACCAAGGGGGAAGTGCGATGGATCGCCGAAAGCTGTTTCTGTTGGGCCTGGCGCTGTTGGCCGCGTCCCTCGCCGCTTGTCGCACGGCACCGGTCTACAACGTGCAGCAAGCGCCGATCAACCGCACGGACCTGAGTGATGAGCAGATAGCCCGGGCGGTAATACAGGCCGGCGCCGAACTGGGCTGGCACATACAAGCCGTCGCTCCGGGGCAGCTGCTCGGCCGGCTGCAGCTGCGCGGGCACCTGGCCGAGGTGGACATTCATTATGACCGCGAGGCCTACAGCATCCGCTACCGGGACAGCCGCAAGCTGCGCTACGACGGCACCGATATCCACCGCAACTACAACGGCTGGATACAGAACCTGGACCGGGCGATCAACCGGCGGCTGCACGCGGGCTGCGAGCCCGCGCCGGGGCGCTGCCGCTCTGCAGCGGGCTAGGTTCGCCGTGCCGCCTCGGCCAGCTCCCCAGCAAGCCGCATATTGGTGGCGGAACCTTCCACCGCGCGTTGGGTGTCCAGCAGCAGTTGTTCGACCTGCGCCAGCATGCGCTCCATGTCCTGCTCCTGGCCTTCCGCATGCTCCAGGGACGCCGCCGCGGCACCCTCCGCACCGCCAATCATCTCGCGCACCGCGCGTATCTCCCGCTCGGCCTCCGCGGCCCCGTCGGCCCAGGTCTCCAGACTCTCGCCCAGATGGGCCACCCGCGCGACCACGTCCCCCGCACTCTGCGCAACCTTGTCCAATACGCCGGCGATTTCCTCCACGGCCTCGTCGGTCCGCGCGGCCAGGTCATTCACTTCATTGGCCACCACCGCGAACCCACGGCCCGCATCCCCCGCCCGTGCCGCCTCGATGCGCGCATTCAGGGCCAGCAGATTGGTCTGCCCGGAGATCTCCCGAATGCTGCCGGCCAGATCGTGGATGCGGCCGAACTCGGCCTGGAAGTCCTCCACGGCGCGGGCCGCCTCGGCGCTCTGCCGTCGCCCTCCGTTCAGCCCCTCGGCGGTTTCCGTGCTGCGCTGGCCCAGCGCCGAGAGAATGGACTGCCCCTCTCGCAGGTGCTCAACGCTATCGGTGGCTTGCAGGCACAACCGCCTTGCCCGCTCCGCGCTCTCGCGCGTATGGCCGGCGAAATCCTCCAGAAAGGTCACCCGCTCCCGCGAGGCGTGGTTGACCTGGCTGGCGTTCTCACGCACCTCGGTAGCCAGATCCAGCAATTGCGCTGACCCGCCGCCGGCGCGCCCCCCCACCTGGGACCGTCGGGTGGCCTCCAAGTCCCGCTCATACGCCGCCGCCAGCGCGGCGCTATGGCGGGTCGCGGAACCCGCGGCGAAGCTGGCCACCGCGAAGGGCACCAGCATGGTCAGCATGAACTGCCAGGAACTCCAGGGCTGGTCACCGAAGAGCGCATCCCATTGGTTGATCAAGGTGAGCAAAGGGCCCACGACCAACGCAACCACCAGCGCCTTGCGCAACCCGGCCAGGCGCGGTGATGACACGGCTGTCTTGGCCATTGTTCGGCCTCCTCGTTATTCGTTGTGGTTTGCATTGTGGACCGATCGCTCCAATAATGCACGCATGAGCGCTGGAAGACCAAGAGCCTTCGACACCGAGCGCGCCCTGCAAGCCGCCACGAATGTGTTCTGGCAGCTGGGCTACGAGGCGAGCTCCCTGCAGACCCTGTTGCGGCAGACGGGCCTGTCCAAGAGCAGTTTTTATCAAGCCTTTGGCAGCAAGCAGGGCTTGTTCGCCCGCTGCCTGGACGACTACACCCGCTCCTCGGCGGGCGAGCTGAAATGGCGCCTGGCCGAAGCCGCCAGCGCCCGGGATTTTCTCGAGCAGACCTTCCTCGGCGTCGCCGCCACCGCCGGTGACCCGCAGGGCCAGCGCGGCTGCCTGCTGTTGAATGCCGCGAGCGAGTTCGGCCAACTCGACCCCGCCGTTTCGAGGCTGGTGGATCAGGGCATGAAGCGCATGCTTGGGGTGTTCCGCGCCGCCGTGGAGCGAGCCCAGGCCGAAGGCAGCGTGGACCCCGCCGAAGATCCCGAAGCGCTGGCGGATTACCTGGTGGCGGGCATGAGCGGGCTGCGCACCTTGATCAAGAGCGGCGTCGACCGGGCTCGCGCACAAACGCTGGCCCGGCACCTGTTGCGCAATCTGGCCTGACATCTTTCGGCACAATCAGGACCGACTGGCCCAAGGCTTGAGCCAAGACCACCAAGAAGCCGGCAATGACGAACCCCCGGCGATGACCTAACCTCGGCGGTAAAGCCCCTTCTGCTCCGGAGAATCCAGACCCGCCTTAGCGAGTCGCGGCGCGGGCAAAGCCCGCCAGAGCCGCCTCCACCTTGGCCAGTGCGTCTGCGCAGCCCGCCACACCATGGCGATACGCCAGATACTCCGGCTCGTTGTAGGCCAGCCAGACCACGCCCTCGGCGTCCTCCCAGATCAAGGCCTTCTGGGGCAGGTCGATGGCAACCGTCTGACTGCACCGCATCAACGGCGTGCCCACCCGGGGGTTGCCGAAGATCACCAGGCGCGTCGGGCGCAGCTCCTTGCCGACCCGACGCGCGTTGGCGGCATGATCGACCTGCGCCATCACGGTCATGCCCTTCTCCTCCAGCGCCTGCACCAGACGCTGCGCCGTACGCTCCACGGAATACCGGCTTTGCGTCCTCACCAAGCCATCACCGGCCGCCATGAGCGGGGCGGCCGCGAGCAACAGGCTGACAAACAGCATCATTCTTCGCATGACCAAGCCCTTTGTGTCGGGACGCAAGCTCTCGATCAGGGCCGTGCAGGCCCACCCGCAAGATCGGCCATTCGTGTCAACACGCACACGGCCTCATTCGCCCATCACCACACCCGCCTCGCGCATCCGCCTTCTCGCCTGCAAGCCCCCTTCGGGGGTGATCGGCCGGGTAGCCTCATCGATGAGCACCACCTCGAAGCCCTCCCGGCGGGCATCCAGCGCACTGGCCAGCACGCAGACATCCTCCGCCAGGCCACCCAGGTACAGCCGATGCACGCCATCATCGCGCAACCGCTGGGCGAGCCCCGTGTCGTCGAAGGCGGAATTCTGGTCGCGGTCGAAGCGCTCCCCCTTGGTGATCAGCACCGCGTCCTCGGGCAGGCGCAGATCGGGATGAAAGTCGGCGCCGGGGCTGTTCTGCAGACAATGGCTCGGCCAGGGGCCTTCCCGCGACTCGAAGCTCACATGCTCGGCCGGGTGCCAGCAGCGCGAGGCGTAGATCGGCACCCCGGCCTGACGGGCGGCGTCGATCCAGCGGTTGAGCACGGGCACCACCGCGTCACCCCCGGGAATGGGCAGGGAGCCGCCGGGGCAGAAATCGTTCTGCACATCGACCAATAACAGGGCATCGCCCGCCTGAAGTTTCGGCACGGCTTTTGCCATGGTTCACCTCCGCTCGGTCAGCTCCCCCGCAGTTTTTCCTCCACCGCCTGGTGATACGCGGCCAGTCGCTCACTCACCGCTACCGGGTAGGGGCTTTCGGCCGGCGCGATGCCCCGCACGGGCGCCGGCAACCGCGCCAAGGCTTCCCGGGCGTGCTCGCGGGCGGCCTCCAGCGACACCCGCCCGGCGGCCAGACGTTCGCCATCCCGCATCACCGGGGCCAGCAGGGGCTCGCCTGGGAGGGTTTCATCGGCGCGGGCGATCACATCCCGCGCCGCCTCGTCCGCTTCGAGCTGGCGGAAAACCTGCTTGCGTCCGGGCAAGATGGGTTTGCCCGGGCTGAGCTTCAAGCGGCCTTCACCGGCGTATTCGCAAAGCTTGTAGACGATGTCCAGATCCGGCGCATCCGGCGCCACCCCCATGCTCGTGCCCACCCCGTAGCCGTCGATGGGCGCGCCCGCCGCCCGCAGCTCGGCGATGGCCCATTCGTCCAGCCCGCCGCTGACGATCACCTTCACCCGGCCCAGGCCCGCCCGGTCCAGCCGCGCCCGGGTCTCGCGGGCGAGGGCGTCCAGCTCGCCGGAGTCCAGGCGCACACCGCTTACCCGAAAATCCTCGCTCAGCTCCCGGGCGAGCGCGATCACCCGGTCCACGCCGGCCAGCGTGTCGTAGGTATCCACCAGCAGCACCGTATCCGGGTACCGGCGGGTAAAGGCCCGAAAGGCGGCTGCCTCGTCATCGTGGGCCTGGATGTAGCTGTGCGCCATGGTGCCCGCCACCGGCACGCCGTAGCGCTCGCCGGCGAGCAGATTGGAGGTGGCCGACACCCCGGCGATGTGGAAGGCGCGGGCGGCCTTGAGCGCGGCGTCCACGCCGTGGGTGCGGCGCGCACCGAAATCGATCACCGGCCGACCCCGCGCCGCGCTGACCATGCGCTGCGCCTTGCTGCCCAGCACGGTCTGGACGTGGATCTGGTTCATCACGCAGGTCTCGACCAGCTGCGCCTGGGGCAGCGCCGCGCTGAGCTCCAGGATCGGTTCGTTGGCGAACACCGGGGTGCCCTCGGCCACGGCATGCACGGTGCCGGTGAAGCGAAAACCGCGCAGCCAATCGAGGAAGGCATCGGAGAAGCGCCCGAGGGAGGCCAGGTAGGCCAGTTCCGGCTCGGTGAAACGCAACCGCTGCAGATAATCGAGCACGGTCTCCAGCCCGCAGGCGAGCAGATAATTGCGCGAGGGTGGCAGGCGGCGCACGAACAGGCTGAACACGGCCTGCCCGGTCAGCCCCTCGGCCAGGCAGGCCTGGGCCATGGTGAGTTCGTAGAGGTCAGTGAACAGCGCCGGAATGGTGGGCGATGCCTCGCGCCGGGTCATGGTGCCTCCTGCGCCGATGGCCTTCGTTGAGTGTGAGCGGCGAGGCGGGCGATGTTCAAGAGGTGGCGCGATTCACAAGGCCATCCGGCTGCGTGCGGGCATTGCCCCGTCCTCCCTTGCACCTACCCCCTCCCGCCCCACTATCAATACTGAAGAGTGCTTATGCTTTTCCTCAGCGGGCACACCCAGCCCAGGGAGGAACCCCATGATGGGTCAGGAAGTGATCAGCCAGGTCCGGGCGGCTATGGAGCATGATCCGGACATCAACCTGCATACCTTCCCGATCGAACTTCAGCTGCGGGAGGGCGCCCTGGTGCTGGCCGGCGAAGTGGAGCACATCAGCGCCAAGCGCAAGGCCCTGCGCATCGCCCGTGAACACAGTGGCGACCAGCCGGTGCTGGACCGGCTGCTGCTCCGCACCAGCCGACACCGCGACGGAGACGGGCTGCGCGGTGCCGTGCTGGACAGCCTCACACAGGAACCGGTCTTCCATGGCTGCGCGCTGCTCGACGAGCACCTGCCACCCCCCGATGACGGCAGCGACTGGATACGCGTGACCGTCCCTCAGGGCAGCTCGACGGTGCGCCTGGACGGCCAGGTGAACAGCCTCTCCCACCGGCGCCTGGCCGAGGTGCTCACCTGGTGGACCGCCGGTACCGCGGACGTGGATAACCGCCTGCATGTCCAGCCCGCGGAGCAGGACACCGACGACGAACTCAGCGACGCCATTCAACTCGTGCTGGACAAGGACCCCAGCTTCGACGGCGAGCAGATCCACGTGCGTACCCGCAACCAGGAGGTGACCCTGGAAGGCGCCGTGCGCAGCGAGGTCAACCGCCGACTCGCGGCGCAGGACTGCTGGTACGTGGCGGGCGTGCATGCGGTGCACAACCGGCTGGAGGTCAGGCCCTGAGCACGGCCGGGGCAGATCACAGGGTTACGCGAGATCGCCGACTTCGGAGCAGGAGCGCCTCATGAGAACGAACATGCGCAGCAATGCAGACCCCCTTGCCGACAAGGTGGTGGCGGAACTCAGATCGCTGGTGGCCGACGCGGAAGATTTGCTCAGGCCCGCCGGGGCCCATGCCCGCCGGCGCGCCGACGCCGTGCGCTGGCGCCTGAAGGGCCGGCTTTCCGATGCCATGAGCAAGGCCGCTGCCATCGAAGACCGCGCCGCCACCCGGGCGCGTCATGCCGCCAGCAGCACCGATCGCTACGTACGCCGGAACCCTTGGCAAACCGTCCTGATCGCCGGCGCCGTGGCCTTCCTGCTGGGCTTGTTGTTCGGTCGGCGGTGACCGCCCGCATCGGGATAATCCGGTTACGGCGTCAGATCAGCCCCTGCCACTCCGCCAGTTGCTGGTTCATCTTCAAGCGCATGCGCTGCTGGGCAAGGCCCTCGAACACCGCCGGCAGATCACGGCGCTCGCCGATCATGGGCAGTGCGGCCTGGGCCTCCGCATAAAACTGGCACTCTCGCTCCCCTCCCAGGTAGGCCGCCTCCCACCAGTCCACGATACGCGACCGGGCATCCTGCAACAGCGCCGCGGCAGGCAGCTTCTCGCTCTTGGCGCTGTTGGCCGTGATGCTCGCGGGCAGCAGGTTCCACAGATCGTTGTTTTCCCAGCGCGACCAGGGCAGGCAGTGATCCACCTCATAGCGCTGCGGGCGCAGGGCGCGCGCTGTCCATACGCAGGCCGTACCCTGCCCGGACGCGAGCCGCGCATCGATCAGGCGGCGCACCGCGCCGGTGTCGCGGCGCCCCTCCTCCCAGCGCAGGGCCCGGGCGAAGGTGTCCCTGTCGTAGCGGGTCTGGTAGCCGGCCATCAGGTCCGCCCACTCGTTGACGATGGCCGGCTCCAGCCAGCAGGCATAACGGCTGCAGCAATCCCACAGCGCCGCGGGGATGCGAAAGCGGCCAAAACGGGCCAGCCGTGCCCGGTCCAGCCGTATCGGCTCCGGGCGTATACGAAAGCCACGTCCACGCTCCACCGCGAAGACCGGGGTCGAACCCCCCGGCCAGGTGGTATGACGCACCGGCATGCCGGCGATGGTGGCGCAGGCATCCCGAATCGCCTGCAGCACCGTCGCGGCCAGGTCCCCATGCAGGCTCTGCCCCACCCGCAAGTCCAGTGGCGAAACCGTCTCCAGCGCATAGAAGGCGTCCTTGGCAAAGCCATAACCCGCACCCTCGCGCAGCTGGCGCAAACCATGACGCAGGATGAGCGGCTGGTAGAGCTTGATCCAGTACAGGCCCACCAGGCCGAAGGGGATCTCCACCCAATCGTCATCGCGGCTGAGAACCAGCCCCGGAACGCTATCGGCAATGCGGGTGATCGCGCGCAACAGGCCGAGCTTGTAGGTGGACGATTTCTGATCGTTGACGATGATATGCCGCAACAGCGGCAAACTGCCCGTGCCATCGTCGGGAAGGCGGAAGACCAGCGTCTCCCAGCGCACCGTTTCACGGCCGAGACGGTCGTCAGCGTCACAAACCGCCGCGGTGAGCAGGGCACGCTTGCGGGCATAGGCCTCCAACTCGCCGCGCTCGCAAGGATAGAAGCGGCGCTCGTCGTCGCTGGGGCCGTGACGCAGACTGATTACCAGCAGCCCGCCGGGGGCAAGCAGTTCGGTGAGGATGCGAAAAGCCCGCTCCCGTTGCCCGGGGGCCAGATGCATCCACACCGCCGAGACGAGGATGAGATTGAAGCGCTGACTGGTCGCGCACACCCGGGCAAGCTCCACCAAGGCGTCATCCAGCCACTGCACGGTCTGCCCGGCGGTAGCCTGCTCGCCCAGCGCTCGCAAACCGCGGGAGGGCTCCACAGCCAGCACCTCCCAGCCCCGCGCCGCCAGCGCAGCGGCATCACGCCCACTGCCCGCCCCCACATCCAGAGCAAAGCCGGGTTGCGCCGGCAAGTACGCGAGCCAGTCACGATGCACATCCTCGAAGGCCAGGGACTGGTACTGCTCGAAGAGGCGGTGGGCGTTGTGGGTGTAAAAATCGGTCATTGGCGAAGATCGGCCCTGAAGAATCGTCAAGCTCCACCGGGGCATCATCGCACGATACGTGCCGGCACTCCGTGTCACGCCGCGAGACGGCGCCTCCCGGGCCACCACCTTGCTGGTCGCGCCAAACCCCTCTTTGCTAAGGTCTCCGCCCCATGAAAGCACTGGAACGCCAACTCGCCGCCCTGCACGGCCGGGGCTACAAGGCCTACAAATCCCTCACCGGCGAATACGCCTACCCCCGCTGCCGCCTGTACATCGACCACGTACAGGCCGACCCCTACGCCGCGCCCTCACGGCTGCGCGCGCTGGTGCCCTGGGAACAGGCACGGCTGCCGGACAGCGCCCGCCGCGGCGGCGCACGGGAGCGCGCCGCCCGGGATTTCATCGCCCGCCGCTTTCGCCAGGCCGCCCGCGACTGCCGGGAGCTGGCCATGGACGCCGGCCACCAGACCGTGCTGGATCGCACCGCGGTGCTGTTCCGCCCGGAGGGCGTGGAGCTGCGCTACACCGTGGAGCTGCCCGGTCGCGGGCGCAGTATCGACGGCCAGCGCGCCCGGCAGGTGCTCTGCGAGGTGCTGCCGGAGGTGATACGCCAATGCGCCGAGGCCGACGCGCTGGATCTGGATGCCCTGGAGGCCCATTGCGCGGCGGTGGAAGACCAGACCGCCCTGCGCGCCCAACTCGCCGAGCGCGGCCTGGTGGCCTTCGTCGGCGACGGCGCCGTGCTGCCGCGGCGCTCCGGCGTGGACGACCGGCCACTGAAAGACGCCATCGCGTTTCAATCCCCCGAGAGCCGGCGCATCACACTGCACACCCCCAACGCCGGCCCACTCACCGGCATGGCCATCCCCCGGGGCATCACACTGATCGTCGGCGGCGGCTTTCACGGCAAGTCCACCCTGCTCAACGCCCTGGAGCAGGGGGTTTACGACCACCTCCCCGGCGACGGTCGCGAGCAGGTGGTCACCGACCCCGGCGCCGTCAAACTACGCGCCGAGGATGGCCGCGCCGTGCAGCAGGTGGATCTTTCACCGTTCATCAACCACCTGCCCTACGGCAAATCCACCCGCGCCTTCGTCACCGAACTGGCCTCCGGCTCCACCAGCCAGGCCGCCGCCCTGCAGGAAGCGCTGGAGCTCGGCGCCAGCGCCCTGCTGGTGGACGAGGACACCTCGGCCACCAACTTCATGATCCGCGACCAGCGCATGCAGGCCCTGGTGGCCAAGGCGCAGGAACCGATCACTCCCTTCGTGGACCGCATCGCCGAGCTGCGGGACCGGCTGGGGGTCTCAACCCTGCTGGTGATGGGCGGCTCGGGGGACTACTTCGACTGCGCCGATCAGGTGATCCAGATGCAGGATTATCTGCCGCTGGATGTGACCGACGAGGCCCGGGCCGTGGCCGCCCGCCACCACACCGGGCGCCGCGCCGAGGCCGAATCCCCCCTGCAGCGCCCGGCCCGGCGAGCCCTGCTGGCCGACAGCCTGGACCCCTGCACCCGGCCCGGCAAACGCCGGATCAAGGTACGCGGCCTGGACACGCTGGTGTTCGGCCGTGAGGACATCGACCTGCGGGCGGTGGAGCAACTGGTGGACCCCTCGCAGCTGCGCGCCATCGGCCTGCTGCTGGCGCGGTTGGCCGAGCGGGGCGGGACGCTGGCGGACCCGGTGGCGGCCATCGAGGCGCTGCTGGCCGAGGACCTGACGACACTCCCTGATCGCCCCGATGGGGATCTGGCCCGGCCCCGGGCGGCGGAGGTGATGGCCGCGCTGAACCGGCTGCGCGGCGCGCGCTTCGCGGCGGGGGTTACCGAGACAGGGGCCTGAAGCAATCTTTCGAAGCCGGGTTCATACGGGATGGGCTTTATTCCTCCGATCCTTTACCCTCTGCGCCTGACCCTGCCGAGGCCGGGGCCGAGGCGGTGGAGCCGGCCGGAGTGAATCATCCCGTGCAGCAACAAAAACTCTATGCGTCGCTAGGCCTTGCCGCACTGTTGTTGCTGGGCTTCCTGGCCACCAGCCTGATCAGCTACTTCGTGGCCCAGGATTCGCTCACCGAGCGCATCGCCGACGAAACCCTGCCGCTGACCAGCGACAACATCTACTCGGAGATCGAGCGCGATCTGCTGCGCTCCACGCTCATCTCGTCACTGATGGCCCACGACACCTTCGTGCGCGACTGGACGCTGGCCGGCGAAGAGCAGCCCGAACGCATCATCCGCTACCTGGACACGATCCAGCACAAGTACGCCACCACCACCGCCTTTTTCGTCTCCGAGCGGACCCGGCGCTATTACCACCCGGACGGCATGCTGAAGACCATCGACGAGGACGACCCGGCCGACGCCTGGTACTTCCGGGTCCGGGCGCTGCGCGAGCCCTACGAGGTCAACATCGACCAGGACACCGCCGATCGCAGCCGGGTGAGCATCTTCGTCAACTACCGGGTGCTGGATTACCAGGGCGACTACCTGGGCGCCATCGGCATCGGCCTGGCGGTGAATCGCGTCACCGAACTGGTCCAGACCTACCAGGAGCGCTACGGGCGGCACATCTACTTCATCGACCGCGCCGGGCGCATCACCCTGCGAGGCGGCGCCTATGCCGAGGCCGAACGCATCCAGGAAGTGCCCGGACTCAAGCGCCTGGCCACCTATATCCTCGCCACCCCCAGCGCCTCGCTGAGCTATGAGCGAGCCAACGGCGAGACGGCCTACGTCAACAGCCGCCTGATCCCCGAACTGGACTGGCACCTGATCGTCGAGCAGACCTCCTCGCAGACCGAAACCCGCATCCTCAACACCCTGCTGATCAATGTATTGTTCGCCCTGACCGCCACCGTGATCGTGCTGCTGCTGGCGCGCTTTACCATCCGCGGTTATCAGCGCCGGCTCGAGGACATGGCGATGCTCGACCCGCTGACCGGCGCCGCCAATCGGCAGGTGTTCGGCATGATCTTCGAGCGCACGGTGAAAGCCGCCCAGCGCCGGGGCGAGCCGGTCTCGGTGATCACCATCGACCTGGACCATTTCAAGGCGATCAACGACACCTACGGCCACCGGGGCGGCGACGTGGCGATCCGCGAATTCGCCCGGATCGTCCGCGGCTGCATACGCGAGACCGATGTACTGTGCCGCTGGGGTGGCGATGAATTCGTGGTGCTGTTGAGCGACTGCAGGATTGAAGGCGCTGAGCAACTGGCTGGGAAAATCCGCAAGGCGGTAAACGAGCAACCGATCAGCTACGGGCGCGATACCCTGGCCATCACGGTCAGCCAAGGCATGGCCCAGCACCGGCCCGGAGAGGCCCTGGATGAGTTGGTCGCCCGGGCGGATGCCGCCCTGTACGCGTCCAAGGCCGAAGGGCGGGATCGTTATACGGCGGGTTAAATAAAGCCGCCCCTCGCTGCACCGCAGACTGGTGTAGAAAAGCGGCGGGTGATTCGATTCGGCATTCCTTGTCGTCGCGATGGAGGGGGCGTGGAGGTTACGAGAGCCCGCCTTGGAGCGCGGAGGAGATATATCGAGCCTCAAAACCGCGAACAACCCGGGCCAACTCATCGCCCAGCAACCGCGAAACCACGGCCTCGACCGTGCGGGGCACAGTGAAACATGCCTCGGCAATGCCCCCGGTAATACAGGCTAGCGTATCGCTATCCCCGCCCAGCGAAATGGCATTACGCACCGCATCCTCGTAGTCCTCAGACTCCAGAAACGCCCGGATCGCCTGCGGCACCGTCCCCTGGCAGGTCTCGTCAAAACGGTAATGCGGCCGTATCTGATCCAGTGGCGTGCTCAAGTCATAGCCGAAGCGCTGTTCGATCCAGCTCTGGATATCCTGTTTGCTGCTCCCCGTGCGCGCCAGGAATATCGCCGCCGCCGTCGCCTGCGCGCCCTTGATCCCTTCCGGGTGATCATGGGTCACCGCCGCCGCCCGTTCGGCCTCCAGCAGCACCGTGTCCAGATCATCGCAGGCCCAGCCCACCGGGCTGACCCGCATCGCCGCGCCATTGCCGAAGCTGTTGTAGGGCTCACGGCTGCCGGACTCGGCCCAGGCGCGAAAACGCCCGCCGTAGCTGACATCCGGGTAGCGGTGGTAGTACTCGTGCAGCAGATCCACGTAAGGGCGGCCGCTGAGGATGCTGTCCGCCAGCGCCACCGTGAGCACGGTGTCGTCGGTGAAGACGCTGTCTTCGCGGAACAGCGGGAAGTCCTTGGTCTTGATGTTGTCGAACTCGTAGACCGAGCCGATGATGTCGCCTGCAATCGCGCCTAGCATTGGCTCTCCTTCAGGATTTTCGGCACACGATAGCTCCCCTGGCGACGGCTTGTGTCGTGATCCGGCTCGCCTTGCACCTGCCCCGCCAGCAACAAACCCAGCTCCACCCCCTCCGAGCCTTCATCGACACGCAGCCCCAGACACTGGGTTCCCACCGTGGGCAGCAGTTCGCGCAGGGCGCCGGCGATGTAGTCGAAATCCCCCACCGACAGTTCCGCCGAACCGCGTATGCTCAGGATGGCCCGGCTGTAGGCATGACGGTCCACCCCCTGGGCGGAGAGCGAGGCGCGCAACTGCGCCAGGGCGTCATCCAGCCGGCGCCGGCCGTGGCCCAGGCCGATGGCTAGGGCGGCGGGGCCGGCCCGGTGGATGATGCAGCGGACATCGGCGAAATCCACGCAGACCAGACCCTGATCGCGGAGCAGCCTTTCCAGCCCGGCGATCCAGCCGGTCAGGCTGCTGGCGGCCCGACGCTGGCGGCGGGCGGCGACCAGATCCTCCTCGCCCGCGCCATCGGGCCAACCGCCCAGGGCATCGGCCCAGGGCGCCAGCCGCGGCTGCACATCGCGGGGGGCGAGGACCAGGCTCAGCCGGTCGGCGGCGCGCAGGGCCTGGAGCTGGGCGCGGGCCTGCTCGATGGCGGCGGGGTCGTCGCCCACCACCAGGCAGAGCAGATCCACCGCGCTCAGGGCGGGGTCCACCGGCGCCCCCGGACGGGGCTGGGCGTAGAACGTGGGGCTGGCGTCATCCAGGGCGCGGGCCAGGCATTGCTGGACGCGGGAGCCATAGGCGGCCAGGGCAATGACGGCGTTACGGCCCTCGGCGTCGGGGCCGCGGTATTTTTGTTGCGCTGTAGGCATGGGGTACCTCCGATTTTTTCGGCATTGTGCGGGGCATGCGCGACGGCTTGTGTCGCTGGCAACCAGCAGGAGGGCGGCATAGACATACCAGTCATGCCGACTGAAACGCGCTATGAAGCTGACGCTTCCCACACGGGGGGCCGCCAGTATCCCCGGGGGTACGAACGGGGCGGCGGAAATGATGGAAGCCCTGAATCGGCTGCCCTGAGCGCAGCCAGGGCGTAGTGCACGCGCACCTGGGCGGCCGGGCCATTGAGGCATCGCTCCAGCCAGGGTGAATGACCGAGCGTTTCCAGGGGCGGTTCTCCGGCCGCTTCGGTCATTCGGCCGCGCCCAAACGGCGCGCCATCGCCTCCCGGCCCAGACGTTTGGCGAAATCCTCGGGGCGCTTGCCGTCGCGTGTCTCGGCACGCCTGTCGGCGCCCTTGGCCAGCAAAACACCGACTCGCTCTTCATCACAATAAGCCACTGCGTCAAACAGAGCCGTCATGTCATACGTGTCGGGAAAATCCGGGTCGGCGTGCGGTACGACCAGGTCAAAAAAGCGCGGATCAGAGGCCAGCGCGCAGGCCGAGGCGATGACCGTCACGACGACCGCCAGCAGCGTTTTTCTCAGCGTCCTCCGCATGCGGTCCCCGGCTGTACGTACTCGATGTTTACACTGCGAAGGCCGCCGCCCGACGCCGGGCAGGCCGAATAACCCGCATCATTCAGCGCCGTGGTCACCAGGCGCGACTCCAGCCCCCACCCCACCCCGTACAGAACCAACAGAGCCACCGCCAAAGCTCCCCCGCCATAGCGTTTTATCAGGGCCTTGCCGCGCCTGGCGCCGAAATGCTCCATGACCGCCATCAGATGTATCAGCGGCAACACTGCTGGCAGCAGCATATAGTGCCACCCGGTGCTCGTTCGAATGGCCGCGTCACCGCTTGCCATGGCAGCGTGAACATCCTGAACCAGCCAGGCCAACAGCCCCAGACTGGCAAAACAGATCAGATACAGCGGTGTGACCAACAACAAAAGCCTTGAATGAGTCATCAGTAGAAAAGCCCGCGGCCAACATCCTTGCCCTGAAGCAATCGCTCCCGAATGGTGCTTTCCATCTGCCACCAATCCTGCTCGAGCTTTCCGGTGCCCCGCTCGTACGCCGCCAGGAGTCCCTGCACCAGGGTTTCCGTTATACCCAGGCGCGAATCGAGTGCCTGCAAACCCGCGCCAACCATCGCACCCACAAGAACCGCGACGAAAACCGGTCCTACAACGATTGTCGTCACCATCCCGACCAAGGCGCCGGCGATAAGCCCGGCTGCCGCCGCCATACCCGCTTTGACTACATCGCCCGTCACGCCGATGAGCAAGCGGGTGACGACGAACTCGTCAGCAAGACACTCGCTCAATACGGTCATGCCCACAGCGGCGAACACGGTTAACCGAAAGCCCTTTACAGAGGACGCCAATCGGCCTCGATGACCTACACCGAGATTTACGAGCTTGGGATGCTTAGCGCTGTAACGGGTTCCGGGCAAACGGCTACGCAGACGCCGGTCGCCCTTCAGTATGATGTACGTCTTGCCGTGGACGGTCTTGGCTACGGCTCGCCCCGTGAAACCAAATTCCTTGATGAGGCGCCCGGCCGCAACGACATCCAGCGCCAATAGCGCATTACCCACCGTGCTCTTGGCTTTACCGGATTTGACGGCACCGGATACTCGCTCGGCCACTTCGACGAAATCGTCCAAGGCCATGACATGGAGTTCGGCATGGTTGGCGCGGAACTGCCTGTGCAGCTGTTCTTCTGGTTTCATTCGCATTCCCTTGCGGTTTCTTGTTTATCGAAGCATCAGGTATCCGATTCGACCTTCCTTGTTGTGGCGAGGCGGAAGAGCGACACTAAGGCAACATGAATTAGGCGTCAATTTCAGAGTTGCGCGTCCAGCCCCGCCAACACCTGCCGAAAGCTCTCCAAGCCCGCCTCCACATTCTCGATGATTTCCTCGGCCAACTCATCGGGCTCGGGCAGGTTGTCCAGATCCCCCAGCGACTTGTCCTTCAGCCAGAAGATGTCGAGGCTGACCTTGTCGCGTTTCATAATCTCGTCGCGGGAATAGCGCCGCCAGCGGCCCTCCGGATTGTCCTCGGTCCAGGTTTCTTCCCGGGTGTGGCGGTCCTGCTGCGGCTTGTAGCACTCGATGAAGTCGTGCAGGTCCTCGTAGCGCATGGGCTTGCGCTTGAGGGTGTGGTGGACGTTGGTGCGGTAGTCGTAGAACCAGACCTCCCGGGTCCAGGGCTCCGCGCGCCCCGGGCGGTTGTCGAAGAACAGCACGTTCGCCTTGACGCCCTGGGCGTAGAAGATACCCGTGGGCAGACGCAGGATGGTGTGCAGATCGGTGGTCTCCAGCAGCTTGCGACGCACGGTTTCGCCCGCTCCGCCTTCGAACAGCACGTTATCGGGCACTACCACCGCCGCCTGGCCGGTTTCCTTCAACATGGTGCGGATGTGCTGGACGAAGTTGAGCTGCTTGTTCGAGGTGCTGGCCCAGAAGTCCTGGCGGCTGTAGACGAAATTTTCTTTCTCCTGCTCCCCCGCCGCGTTGCTCACCGTCATGCTGCTCTTCTTGCCGAAGGGCGGGTTGGCCAGCACGTAGTCGTAGCGCTGCGGCGCCGGGCCCAGCAGGGCGTCGGTGGAGAGGATGGTGGGGGTGTCGTCGATCTCGCCGATGTTGTGCAGGAACAGGTTCATCAGGCACAGGCGGCGGGTGTTGGCGACGATCTCGTTGCCGTGGAAGGTGTCGTGCTTGAGAAAGCGCTTCTCGGCGGCGTCCATCTCCCGGCCGTGGTGCTCGGTGATGAAGTCGTAGGCGGCCAGGAAGAAACCGCCGGTGCCGCAGGCCGGGTCCGCGACGGTCTTGCCCGGCCGCGGGCGCACGCATTCCACCATGGCGCGAATCAATGAGCGAGGCGTGAAGTATTGCCCGGCGCCGGAGCGGGTGTCCTCGGCGTTCTTCTCCAGCAGCCCTTCGTAAATATCGCCCTTCACGTCCGCCTCGAGCATGGCCCAGGTTTCCGCATCGATCATCTCGATGATGCGCGCCAACTTGGCCGGGTCCTGGATCTTGTTCTGGGACTTGACGAAGATCTGCCCTAGCATGCCGTCCTGCTTGCCCAATTCACGCAGCAACGTGATGTAGTGCGCCTCCAGCTCCGCGCCCTTCAGCCGCTTCAAGCTGTCCCAGTCATACAGGGGCGGGATTCCCACGGCGCGGTTCCAGGGCGGCTGTGAGTATTCATCGGCGAGCTTGAGGAAAATCAGGTAGGTGAGCTGTTCCAGGTAGTCACCATAGCCCACGCCGTCGTCGCGCAGGGTGTGGCAGAAACTCCAGACCTTGGAGATCAGGGATTGGGCGTTCATGGCTGCTTGCTCGTCTCGTTCTATGCGTTTCTATGCGCCGATCGCTCACCCGCCTTTCTTGGTGGGCACGACATAGGCTTGATCAGGGCGGTTGGGCTCGTTCGGGAAGGTGCGCTGCAATTGGCCTTGCGCCACCATGGGAACAAGATAGCGTTGACGCAGATAGGCAGAATTGCGTTTCGTCAGTACGGCGAGTTCTCGCAACGACCAGGGGCGCAGAGCACATAGCGCCAGTATGGCCTCTTCCACTTGACCGGTGTCTCGGCTCCGCTGGCCCAGGCTCTCCAACTGCCGACGTATTGGCTCAGGCAATTCCGCCAACAGCAACTCCGCAGGTAGGCCTCCGGACTCCGCAGGTAAGCCTCCGGACTCCGCAGGTAAGCCTCCGGACTCCGCAGGTAAGCCTCCGGACTCCGCAGGTAAGCCTCCGGACTCCGCAGGTAAGCCTCCGGACTCCGCAGGTAAGCCTCCGGACCCGGACAAGTTGGCAAAGAGGTCGCCGCCCACTCCACCCATCGGCAGTTCCAGCCACTCGGCGGGCACATAGTAGGTCGCCGACCCCCGTGGCACCTGCTCCACCAACCCCAGCCCCCGCAGGTGCGCCAGACGCTGGCTTGCCGCCAGCGGGTCGACCCGGTTCAGGTCGCGATAATCGGCGTTGGTGATCCGGCCGGTCTCACGGATGAAGATCAGCGCCCGCTGCTCGTCCTCACCCAGGCCCAGATGCCGGAACTGGCCCAGCCAGGCAATATCTGCCTCGCTCAGGAAGTGGTGGAACAGATAGGTCGCCGCGAACTGGTCCGTGTGCCGGTTCGAATCGAAGCTCGGTGGCGACAGCCCGGCCTCGTCCATCAATCGGCGCATAACACGGATGCCGCTGCCCTTGGTTTCCGCCAGGCCCATCTCATGCAGCACTGACGCGATCACCGGGTTACGCCATTGCGAGCCGGGCTCGCCCAGGTTCTCCAGCGCCTTCAGGGAATACCCCGGGTTCTGCACCTCCAGGCGGTTGCTGTAGCGCAGCAACTGGATCGGCTGCTGGCGTTGGTAGTTCCGGTGCATCACGGCATTCACCACCGCTTCCCGAACCACCTTGTCCGGCAGGACCGTCTTCTCGCCGCGCCGGATTTCACCTTCCGGCAGCTGAAAGGCCCGCGGCAGGTCGTCCAGCACCGCTGCCGTAGCCCGCTGTATCAGCCGGGGCAAGGTATCGCGCATATCCAGCGTGGTGAAGCGCTCGTGGGGATCCTCTATCCATTCCTTGCCCGGAATTCGGATGTAATCGACCCGGTTGGCGGGGAACAGACGGCGCAAGGCACCGCGACGGCCAAAAAGCAACACACCGGCTACCGTGGGATGCAGGCGGTTTGACTTCCGCGCCACAGCGCCCAGCGCCTCCAGCAACTCCTCATCGGAGAAATTCAGCTCTTCGGCGCCCGGGCTCACCGCACGGCGAGCGTCACGGTAGTGCTCCAAGGCATCGGGATCCAGATCATCCAGCCCGGCGCCGGGCATGACCGAGGCATCGTGACTTTGACCGGCCCGCCCCAAAAACAGCGCGGCCACATCGTCCTGATTGCACCGATAATCGCCACTGGGCCCGCGTCGCCAGGCCGAGCGCGGTAGCGGGCTCTTCGCGAAATGAACCGGCCGAGACGCGGGATCAGCCTCCGGCACATCCACGACGATGACCGTGCGCCCTTCCAGCACCTCCGCTCGTGCCTGTATGCGCACCGGCACATTGAAGACGCTGGCACAGCGGGAATGCAGGTCATTGAGCAGCTTGTCCGGATCCTCTATGCCTGTCACCCCATAGTCACCGGGCGCATCAGAGCGCTTCTCGACGCCCAGCAACAGGTAGCCACCGCCGAGGCCGGGTTCATTGGCGAAGGCGCACACGGTTTCCAGTGCGGAACCACCAACGGCCGAGCCCCGCTTCGCCTCGATGCGGTCGGACTCATCGAGTTGCCGGAGCTGCTCGAGAAGCGCGCGGGCCGTCGGCATGCTCATGGGGATGCCTCGGCCTTGGGCTTGTGACGGTTGCTGCGGGGCTGTTTCGCCGTTTCCTGGCGAATGCGGGCCAGCAGCTCGGCGGCGGGTTCGTCGTTGGGGTCCTGGGGCACCAGGCGGCCCTCGAAGGCGCGTTTGAGGATGGATTGGCGGAGGGCTTCTGTTCGTTGGAGTGCGTTCATGACCGTCTGCTCCATTTGCTCCAACCGGGAGAGGTGCGCTTCCACTTCCTGAACGATCTGACACTGCTCCTCGACCGGCGGGAGTGCAATATGCACCGACAACCACTCGGGGAAATAGATCGTCGTGTGAGTGGAGCCCTTACCGAACCGGCGGAGCGCGTCACGGTCAGCACCGAACACCAACCGCAGCCAAGCTGCGGTGACAGCACCCGTCGGTACCCAGTTGACGAAATCCTGGCTGGTCGCCATGGCGCTACCCATTTCGACGACGTAGCCCACCGACGCAGTCCTACTCACACACACGGTACCGGGCGGCAGCAGCCGCGCAGCTGAATTCGCGAGACCCTCTTCATTCGTCTGCTGAGCTGTAGCGCGAATGACTTTGCCGTCGTTTAGGCGTGCGTCAGCGATACCGATCCATGGGATATCTCCATCCCACCATTCGGGATGGCGACGGCTGGGCGTGTGGCCGCTCTCCATCCGCGCAACATCAACGACAGGCACCCAGCACCAGCCGTCGGGCAACTGGGTTCCTGGGTTTCCAACCGCGAGGGCCGAATGGCCGACGATCAAATCCTTACTGCGAGTTTTCCAGCGGTTGGGCCGAGGAACCGCTGGCATGTTTTCGAGCACATGCTCGACCGGCGTCAGCTCGTCGGCGTGGTCCTTGCGCCATTGTTCGGTCAGCTTGCCCTCGAAGGCGTGCTTGAGCAGGGCCTGGCGGTAGGTCTTGAGCTGAGCGCGGGCGGTGGTGAGGCTCTCCACGCCCTTGTCCAGCTCGGAGAACAGGGCCTCGATCTTGGTGACGATGCGGCGTTGTTCGGCGATTGGAGGCAATGCAATGCTGATGCGCCTTATCCGGTCCTGGCCGATATTACGCATCGATTCCTGATTGCCGGTGCACAGCGCCTCAATCTGCTGCCTTCCCTGGCGCGAGCGCAGAAAGTAAAGCACGTAAGTCGGCATGATATCGCCGAAGACGATTCGTAGAATCTTGTCACTGAGCATGACGTTCTTGGTCACGCCCCTAGCGATTACACATGCTCCAACCAGATCGACCGTATTAGCCCGGCTGAACAAAAAATCGCCGTCTCGAACGAAAAGGCGCGGCTCGACGAAGCTGTCGTTTCGACAGGTCTTGCTTTGGTCTTCCTGATAGTCGCCCCAGCTGACACTACTGACCTTCGTAACGCCTACCTCATCCTCTTCAGGCGGCCGTTCCTCACACTTGAAGCTCTTGCCAGCATCAATGCGCTCAATGAACTCGCCAAGCGGAGCTTGAATCCAGCCTTCCGGGTATTCTTCATTCAAGTCAGGCACCAGCATGGAGGCCATTTTAGCTCGCGGGATCACGCCGCCATCTCGTCATTCATCTCATCAATCACCGCATCCATCTCCTCACCGAACAACTGCCACATCCGTCCACGCCCGCCCTGGGCGTCGAAGGGGGTGTAATCCAGGTCATCCGGTGTGAAATGGAAGCTGGCGGCGATGTGGTCGCGGATCATGCGCAGCCAGTTCATCTGGTCCTCGCTGAATTTGGGGGCATTGCCCTGATGCTTGCGCAGCACCCAGCGTTGGAAGTTGCGCTCCACGGTGCTCTTGTAGGGCGTTAGCCGCTCATCCCAGCCGCTGGCCCGGCGCACCAGGGCAATGAGCAGGGCCAGTTCGCTCTCCGGCCGGCTCACCTGCACCGCGTCCAGCCGGGCGTAGGCCTCCCACACCTGGGCCGGGGCCAAGGCGGGCTTGTCCGCTTTCAGCGCTTCCAGCAGCTCCCGAATCATACGCTGGGTGAGCTCCCGGCGGCGATGGGGCTGGCTGTAGAAAATGGTCAGGGCGGTGAACTCGTCCCGGTGGGCCTGCAGCCAGTCGCGAAAATCCTCCACCAGGGCGGCGCGCCGGGCCTCGGCATCCTGCTCCCAATCACTGCCGGTGAGCGTGTCGAGGTTCACATGGTCCACCACCTGTTCCTGGCGCTCGCGGATCTGCTCCAGGAAGGTGTTGAGCGCACCTGTGATGGGGGCGGCGGCGGCCTTGGCGCGCTCGGCGCGGATCTGCTCGAACTGGGCCGGCTCCACGTTGAGCCCCGGCGCCACGTCGAAGCACTCCCGGGCCTGGGCCTCGATGGCGTCCGGGTCGTCCACCCCCAGCAGTTGGGAGGCGAGCTGGTTCAGGTCGGCGCCGCCGGTGAGCTCCCTCACCCGGGTCTGTTCTTCGCGGGAGAGCCTTTTCGCGAAGCGCGACAGGCGGGCGGCCAGGGTGGAGAGCGTGGCCTCGTCCCGCACGCCCATGGCCACCGCCTGCATGAGGTTTTTCATGGGCTCGCTGGGTTTGCGCTCCAGGCTGCCGGTGTCCATTTTTTCGGACTCGGTGACGCCGACGGCGTCCACCAGCACGAAGTGGGTCTTGGGGCCGGTGGCGCTACGGTTGACCAGCTTGAGGCCGTCGGCGTCCAGGCTGCGGGTGCCGCGACCGACCATCTGCATGTAGTAGTTGCGGCTTTTGACGTCGCGCATGAACAGCAGGCACTCGATGGGTTTGACGTCGGTGCCGGTGGCGATCATGTCGACGGTGACTGCGACTCTAGGGTTGTAGTCGTTGCGGAAGCTGTTGAGCACGCTCTGCGGGTCTTCCTCGGTGCGGAAGGTGACCTTCTTGCAGAAGGCGTTGCCGGTGCCGAACTCCTCGCGGACGGTGTGGATGATGTCGTCGGCGTGGCTGTCGGTCTTGGCGAAGATCAGGGTCTTGGGCACTTCCTGGCGGCCGCCTTCCTCGTCAATGCGCCGCTCGGGGAACATCTGCGGCAGGGCGTCGCGGAAGGCGCGGATCACGGTGCGGATCTGGCTGGGGTTGACCACGCTGCGGTCGAGCCTGGCGGCCTCGTACTCGAAGGGTTCGTCGAGCTGCTCCCAGCGCTTGCGCCGGGACAGGCGCTCGCGCCGCTCGACGGTCTCCCGGGCCTCGATACGTCCGCCCTTGCGGCTGAGCTCGGTGTCGATGCGCCAGATCAGGTGGTCCACGTTCACCCCGTCCACCACGGACTGCTCCAGCGGGTATTCGCTGACCACGTTCTCCTTGAAGAAGGCGTAGGTGCGCTTGTCCGGGGTGGCGGTCAGGCCGACCAGGAAGCTGTCGAAATACTCGATGACCTGGCGCCAGAGATTGTAGATGGAGCGGTGGCATTCGTCGATGACGATGACGTCGAAGAACTCCGGCGGGATCGCCGGGTTGTAGACCACCGGCAGGGGCTCGCGGCGCTTGAGCCCGGCGGGTGGGGAGTCTTCCGCGCCCTCCTCCAGGGGCTCGCCCTTGAGGATGGAGTACAGGCGCTGGATGGTGCTGATGCAGACCTGGCCATCCTTGGGCACGTGGGGCGAGCGCAGGCGCTGGACGGTGTAGAGCTCGGTGAACTTGCGGTTGTCGTCCTGGGGGACGTACTGGTGAAACTCGCCTTCAGCCTGTTCGCCGAGGTTGCGGGTGTCCACCAGGAACAGCACGCGCCGGGCACCCCCGTGGCGCAGCAACCGGTAGATGGCGGTGATGGCGGTGAAGGTCTTGCCGGCGCCGGTCGCCATCTGGATCAGGGCGCGGGGGCGGTTCTCCTTCAATGAAGCCTCTAGATTACCGATGGCGCGGAACTGACACTCGCGCAGGCCGTCAGGCTGCAGCACCGGCAAGTCGGCAAAGCGAGCACGCTGGGATGCCCCCTGGGCGAGCCATTCGGCGAGGGTCTCGGGGCGATGGAAGCTGAACACCTCCCGGGCGCGGGGCTGCGGGTCGTGCAGGTCGGTGAAGCGGGTGATGACGCCGGTGCTCTCGTAGACGAAGCGCAGCGGGCGCACGCCCAGGTGTTTGAGGGCGGCCTGAGCGTAGCGGGCGGATTGCTCCTCCACGCTGGAGATGCGGTGGCCTTCTTCCTCGCGCTTGGCCTCCAGCACGCCCGCAGGCTCGCCGTCGACCATGAGCAGGTAATCCATGGGGCCGGTGTCGGTGGGGTATTCGCGCACCGCGACACCCCGCGTGGCGACGGGGTTTAGGGTCTTCAGCGACTGCACCGCCCAGCCGGCGGCGACAAGCATGGCGTCGATGCGGTCGCGGGCACGCTGTTCAGCGGTCTGATTTACCGAGGCCTCCATGGCGGCCACTCCTCGGGGCAGGCAGTTGTTGGTCTTGTGTGGCGCAGATTACCACAGGGGCCATTGGGGCAGGCGCGGGGGCGCTTCGAGCAGCGCGGCAAACGGCGGTCGAAAAACAACCGCCGCGGAGCACTCAGGCCTTACAACACGCCCTTCAGCGCTCGCCGCAGATGCGCATAGCCGATGCGCTCCTGCTCCAGCCGCAGGCGTTCGGCCAGCCGATCCTCACACAGGTCCCGGTAAAGGGCCTGCTCGTCCGCGGTGAGCCGGTCGAGCTCACCCCGATGGCGCTGCCCGGCTGGCTCCTCGCCCCACAGCAGGCGATGCGCCAGCAGCGTGTCCCGGTCCATGAGCAGGGAGCGGGTCCGGGGCAGGAGGCCGCGCACCCGGTCGAGAATGGCGAAGCCGTGGGTATCCACATCGCCCCAGTAATAGACCTCCACGTCCCGCAACCGACCGATCTCGGCCAGCCGTTCCACGGTGTAGCCCAGCCCGAAGATCACCAGGCTGCCCGGCAGGTCCGGAAAGGCCAGGCCGTTGATCTCGTTTTCGGTGATGAAGACGCGCTGGACCGGGAGGTCGAGCCGGGCAAAGTCGGCGGCTGGCACGGCCAGGTCACTCAGGCCATGCAGATAGAGCGCCGGGTCCAGCAGCCGAAAACGCAGCAGCGGCGGTTTGCCGCGCAGGCCGTAACGGGCCTCGAAGCCCCGGGCACCGCTGTGGGCCCTGTTCACCGCGCTTGCCGGCAGCACGCCGTCCAGCAGCTCGGTGAACAATTTCCGCCGCGCCTCGATGAACTTGGTGTCCACCCCCGGCACCTCCAGTTGCCGCAGGTACACGCCGGGGCGCGGGTGGGCGACGAACCAGTCCAGCACCGCAAGCACCCGCGACCAGGCATCCGCCTGCTCCAGTACCCACAGCGGGCGCCGGGCGAGCCAGTCGCGGAGCATCGGAAAGCGCCTCAAGGTGTCCTCCGCCAGCGCATCGAAACGCGCCGCGTCCTTGCGCCGGCCGATCAGCGCCAGGGCGTCGGCCTCGGCGGGCACCCGGGCGGCCACCGGCAGGTGGTTGGCGCCGTGCACCCGGTGGCGAACCTGCTGCCATTGCAGTTCGTAGCCCAGGCCGCCCTCGGCGCGTTCGCCGGCTTGCAGCGCGCGAATCCAGTCGCGCACTTCGGTGAAATGCTCGGCGATCTCGGCCGAGTTCGGCCGCTTGAGACGCAGCGCGCGGGGGAACAGGGGCTCGCCCAGCAGCCGGGCGCGCAGCAGCTCGCCCGAATCCCACAGCCGCTGCACCTGGCGGCGCAGCTCCGCGGGGCCGCTCCAGCTCACGGCTGCTCGCTCTCCGCGTGGACCAGCCCCCGCGCCGCCTTCTCGGCCCGGTATTCCTCGATGCTCAAGTTGCGCAGCCGTGATTCGCGCCCGTCCACGTTGTGCACGAAGCCCACGTTGGCCACGAAGGGTTCGATGATGTGGATTTTCTGCAGCGGGGTGACGATGAGCAGCTGCAGGTCCAGCCGCCGGAACAGCTCCAGCCCGTAGCGGGCGGATTCGTCGGAGCCGCGGCCGAAGGCCTCGTCGATGACCACGAAGCGGAAGGAGCGCGAGCGGGTCTCGCCCCACTCCAGACCGAACTGATAGGCGAGGCTCGCCGCCAGCACGGTGTAGGCGAGCTTTTCCTTCTGGCCGCCGGACTTGCCGCCGGAGTCGGTGTAGTGCTCGTGCTCGGCGTCGTCCTCGCGCCAGCGCTCGGAGGCGGAGAAGCTGAACCAGTTGCGCACATCGGTGACCTTGCGGGTCCAGCGCCGGTCCAGCTCCGCCGTCCCCTCCCGGCCGCGGAAGCGTTCGATGACGCGCTGCACCTGCAGGAACTTGGCCTCGGAGTACTGCTCGTCCTCGGAGCCGGTGAGCGCGCCCTCGGTGCAGGCCCGCAGTTCCTGCTGGAAGTCGCGCACATCCGCATCGCCGGCCGGCTCGGCCAGCAGGGCGATGTAGCGGCCCGGGTTGTAGTCGATCTGGTGCAGCGAGCGGTTGATGGATTCCATCCGCTCGCGGATCACCTCGCGCTGACGGTTGAGCTGGGCCTGGAAGCCGGCCACCTCGCGGATGGTGTTCTCGTTGAGGAGAGCCTTGAAGCGCGCCTCGAAGCGCGGCAGGCCGTCGTCGCGCAGGGCCTGGAGCATCCGTGCGAATTCCTCGGCGGCGGCGATGTCCACATCCACGTCCTGGGCGTCCAGCGGGTAACGGTCCTTGTACACCCGCATGGCGTCGATGATGCGCTCGCGCAGCCGCTGGATGCGCTTTTCCTCGGCGTCCAGGCGCTTTTGCAGCCAGTCGCGCAGGTCCTGCTGGCGGTTGTCGCAGGACTCCACCGTCAGGCGGGCATCGCCCAGGGCCTCTTCGCGCATGGCGGCCAGGCGCGGGAAGCAGCGCTCGCGCTGCGCGTCGGTGGCGGCGGCCAGCAGTGCGTCGGCCTCGTCGCGGGCGCGCTCGGCGTCTTCCTGCTTGGCCTGGGCGGTGGCCTGTTCGCGCTGGGCGGCGGCCAGCGCCTGTTCGCCGGTGTCAATGTCGCGCTCCAGTTCGGCGAGCTGCGCTCCCAGGGCGCGCAGCAGGTCCGACTCGGCCTCCAGCTCCCGGCGCTCCCGCTCCAGCCGCTCGATCTCCACGGCCAGCGCCCGCCAGTCCAGCTCCTGATAGTCGGCGAACATCTCCAGCCGGCCCAGATCCTCCAGCCGCGCCTGCAAGCGCTTCTGCTCCGCCTGATGCCGGGCGATGGCCTCGGCCAGTTCGCCCATGCGCCGCTGCAGGTCCTGCGCCTGACGCGCCAGCACGGCGATCTTGGCCTCGTTGCTCCAGCCGAGCACGTAGCGGCTGCGATCGTCGATGCGGTGGCGGTCGTCCTTCTCGTGGCGGCCGCCCTCGGTCTTGATCTGCCCGGCCCGGGTGATGGCACGGCGCTCGCGGCGGAAATCCGCCATCTCCTCGCAGCAGGCGTAGTCGAAGCGCCGGGCCAGCTCCGCCTCCAGCCAGGGGTAGAAGGCCGAGTCCGGGCGGATGACGAGCTTGCGCACCAATGAGGCCGGATGCCGCTCCGCGGGCTCCTGCCGGCGCGGCGGGCGTATCCGGAAATACACCAATCGCCCGCGCAGGTGGGTGCGCTCCACCCAGTCGGCCACCCGGGCGTAGTGCTCGTCGGGCACCAGCAGCGAGAGCCCGAAGCCGTGCAGCAGCCGCTCGGCCGCCCCCTCCCAGTCGCCTTGGTCCTCGCGCACCTGGATGAGCTCGCCGGCGAAGGGCAGGGCCTGCTCGTCCAGCGCCAGGTCCGCGCACAGGCGCTCGCGCAGGGCCAGCATGTGGGCGGGCAGATTGGAGCGGCGCCGGCGCAGCGAATCCAGCTCCTCCTGCAGTTCATCGTGGCGTTTTTTCAGCTCGCGCAGCTCGAAGCCGGTCTCGGTGATCGCGTTCTGGGCCGCGTCACGGCGCGGCGCGATGCTCTCGCGCTGCGCTTCCAGCGCGCGGCGGTTGGCGAGGAAGGTGTCGGCCATGCTGGCGGCGGGCAGCTCCAGCCGCTCGGCCAGCCGCGCGTAGTCCTGCGCCTTCTGCCGGCGCGCCTGTTGCTGCTCGGCCCGGGTGGCGAGTTCGGTGCGAATGCGTTCCAGACGGTCGCCGCCGTTATCGGCGATGGCCCGCTTGAGCTCGTCGCGCCGGGCCTGGCGCTCACGGCGCAGCCGGCTCTGCTCGTCGATGCGCGCCTGGGCCCGCTCCAGCTCCCGGGCGAGCTTTTCCAGCCGCGCCTCCAGCAACTCGCCCTTGAGCCGGGCAAACCAGGGCCGCAGCGCCTCGCGGCAGGCGCGCAGCAGCGCCGCCTCGGCGGCCAGCTCGGCGTGGCGCTCGGCGTCGGCCACCAGCGGCTCCAGCAACTCGATCTGGGCGCGGGCCTTGGCCACCGCGGCGTGGGCCCGGTTCAGATCATCGAAATGCCCGATCAGGGCCTCGATGCGCTGCTCCACGGGGAAGGCCTCGAGCATGTGGCTGCGCACGAACTCGGTGAGGTTACCCACCGACTTCATGGACACCGTCTGATTGAACAGCTCCAGGGCCTGCTCGTTGTCCAGCCCGAAGCGGCGGCGGAAGGCGGCGCCGTAGGGCGGGAAGGCATCGTGTAGCTCCATCCCCTCGGCGGCACGCAGGCGCTTGCGCAGGTCGTTGATGTCGGTGCCGAAACCGGCGAAATCCTCGGCGATGCTCAGCGCCCGGTCGGCCACCACGTAAAAGCGCGCCGGCTGGCCCTGGGTGTCCTTCATCCAGAACACCTGGGCCAAGGTGACGTGGCGGTCGAAGCCCTCGTTGTAGAAGTGCCCCAGGATCACCGAATAACTGTTGTGATCCCGCAGGGCCACGGCCCGGGCCGCGGCGCCGGCGGCCTCGCGCTCGGTCTTGTAGTAGCCGAGCACGTAGGAGCGCAGCGAGCGCTCCTTCGCCTCGGCGCCGGCCGCCTTGTTGTAGGTGATGCGCTGGGCGGGCACCAGCAGGGTGGTGAGCGCGTCCACCACGGTGGATTTGCCCGAGCCGATGTCGCCGGTGAGCAGGGCGTTCTCGCCCCCCGGCGGCAGGCGCCAGACCCGTTGGTGGAAGGTGCCCCAGTTGAACAGCTCGAAGCGCTGCAGGCGAAAGCCGGCGCGGGCGTTGGAGGCGGCGAAATCCAGCAGCTCTTCCTGCATCAGCCGCCCTCCCCGGCATGGGCGCGATACTCCGCCAGCCGGTCCTGGAACTCCGACAGCCACTGGGCGTCCACATAGGCCTTGAGAATGCGGCGCACTTCCAGCTGGTCGGGCTGGCCGCGCAGGCGGCGCAGAAAACCCAGCTCGACGGCCTTGTTGATGTGGCTGTCGATGCGGTCCACCAGCTTCGCCTCGTTGGCGCTCTCGGGCAGGAACACCCGCATCAGCTCGACGATCTGCTCACGGGCCAGGATCAGCCGCGGGTCGCCGCCGCCGGCGTCATGCTCGGCGAGCTTCTTGCGCAGCAGCGCCAGCAGCAGGCTCACCGGGTAGCTCAGCGCCCGGCGCGGCACCAGCCGCGGCAGCGCGGCGCCGTCCGCGTCTTCGCGGCGCTGGCCCAGGTAGGCGTAGCCCTCGGCCTCGTCCAGGTTCAGCTCCAGGCCGAGCACCGCCACGTAATCACGCACGCGGGCCTGCAAGTCCAGCAGCCCCTGCCAGGTCTCGGGGGCCTGGTCCTGGTAGAGCACGCCCTTGAAAAGCGCGATCAGCACGGTGGAAAGCCGATCGTCGGTGGTCTCTTCGGTCATGGCCGGATTGTGCCGCATTAGCGGGTGTAGATCACGGTGGGCAGGGTGGCCCGGCGGTGGCGCCCTTCGGCATCCACCCAGGCGATCCGCTGAGGGCGGTCCTCGTCGATCACCCCACCGGGCTCCTCGGCCGCCAGGCTGAGATAGGCCACCAGCTCGGCCAGCCCCTGGCGCAGCGGCTCGGCTTCCACCAGCTCCGGCAGCGACACCTGGGCACGGGCCTGCAGGGCGCGGCGGATATGGGCGCGCAGCCGCTGCTTGTCCACGTACACCTGCTCGAAGAGCGCATCGGCGTCGGTATCGGCCGTGCCCTGTTCCAATACCTGCTGCTCGATGCGCGGTTTCACCGGCGGCGCATAGAGCGGACGCTCCATGGGCATCTCCAGCCGCGGCGCGCTCTCTTCCAGGCTCAGGCCCAGATTGTCCGGCGGTTCGTCGCGCAGGGCCAGGGCGTGCTGCTCGAGCTCGCGCAGCAGCTCCATGATGCGGCGGTTCTCCAGCCAGGCCTGGTCATCCAGGTAGCGGCGCAGCTGCTCGGAGAGCCGGGCCACGGTGCGCTGGGTAGCCTCGCCGGCCTGCAGCCAGTCGTGGTGCACGCGGGCCAGGCGCCGGTCGGGCTCCAGGTCGGCGATCTCGGGCCGCTCGAGCAGGGCCTGCAGGCGCTCGGTGAGCTCCTCCTGGCGGGCCGGCGACATGAGAAAGTCCCAGAAGGCGCGAAAGCTCTTGCCCTGGTCGGAATCGCTGATGGCGTCCTGCTCGCCGAAGACCTCGTCGAGCAACTCGCCCTTGCTCCCCTCCCAGGTGGCGATGCGCATGCGCACCTCCCGGTCCAGGCCGCGAAAGTTCTGCTCCACCTGGCGAAAATCCGCCAGCAGCTCACGGGCCACCCCGGCGAGCTGCAGATAACGCTCCTTGAGCTGGGTGGCGTCCATCAGCGGCAGCTCGCCGCCGCGGATCCGCCCGATCTGCGCTTCCAGCTCGGCCTTGCGTCGCTGCAGCTCGGCGATGCGCCGCGCCGGGTCGGTGTCCGTGCCCTCGGCGATCTGGCGCAGCAGCTCGAACACCGTCATCAGCCGGGATTCGGTGCCCACGAAGCGCGGCCGCTCCAGCGCCTGCAGCCAGCGAATGGCCTGCTCGGCGGCGGGCGTCAGGTCGAACACCGGCTCATCGCTGCCGTCCCGGTAATACTTGCGCAGCCAGCCGTGCTCGTCATCGGCCCACTCGTTGAGGTACTCCAGTGCCCGCCGGGGGTAGGCCTCCTCGCCGAGCTGCTCGCGCAAGGTGAACAGATGATCGTCCAGCCGCGCCACGGCCTCGTCCTCGGGCAGGCTGCGCAGGTTGGGGGCGATGAAGCACTCGTGCAGGAAGGCGCCGACGAAGGGCGCGTGCTCGGCGCGCAGCAGCCGCCAGGCGGGGTGGGTGCGGCGCAGGGTTTGCAGGTAGCTGAAATCCATGGGTTGAGTGTGTCCGGGCTCGGGGCGGCTTGTCGACAAGCATCACTGTAGACCGTGCACGGCGGCAATTGGCCTGCCGCCGACGGCTGGGTTAGCCTCCGAGTGGGGCGCGGCGCTGTCGCACGCCCACCGTGACCATAAGCAAAACCATAAGGAACGCCGCCGATGAATGCGCAACTGTCCGAAACCGATAACCTGATCCGTGACATCAGCCGCCCGCTGGCCGAAGGCAGCTTCTGGCTGAAGCTGGTGGGGGTGATGCTGATCATCTACGGCGTGCTCACTGCGCTGAGCATCATCGGCCTGCTGATCGCCTGGCTGCCCATCTGGATGGGTGTGATCCTGTTCCAGGCCGCCGGCGCCGCCCAGCAGGCGCAGAGCAGCGGTGATCAGGCGGTGCTGCTGCGCGCCATGAGCAAGCTGAAGGTGTACTTCACGATCATGGGCGTGCTGACCCTGATCGGCCTGGTACTGGGGCTGGTGGGCTTTTTCATGGGCGGCATCGGCATGATGGCCGCCGGCATGTAGGCTCTGCGCGGCGGGCCGGAAGGCCCGCCGTCCTCCGCGGCAGCCACGCAGCTGCCATGCAGGTGTGGCTCAACGCCGATCGAACGGCAGGCGCACCCCTCCATCGGCGCTGGTCTCCACCTGGCTTTCCCGCCGAGTCGTATCCGGCGCATCGCCCGCCGGGGCCTGGTACGGCCGCAGGATGGCGTGCTGCTGCACAGCCGCGGCATCGCCTTCAAGCAGTTCCGCGTAGGCCATTTTCGGCGCCACCCGAACAACCTCGACCAAGCCCACTCGCTGCTCGATCTTCCCCAGCGGCTCCTTGGTGTACGGATCCACCAGAGTTTCTCCAAGGTTGAAGACCTCGAAGCGCTCGCCCTGGGCGATGCTGTCCGCCCCCTGGTTGAGCACCAGTTGACCGCCGGCGGCGGACACCACCCGCAAGGGGTAGATGTTGTTGAGCATGGTGCGGGCAAGCCTGTTGCCTACCAGGCCGAAGACGCCCTGTTCGGGGGCATCGCGAATGTCCAGCGCCACGACGACCTCGTCCGCCCACTTCACCTGCCGCGTGGCGAGGGCGATCACTTCGTAGTGAACCCGGGCGGCAATACGGGTGCTTTCGTAGCGCTCGCCGCTGGCACGGATCACACGCGGCTCACGGGCCCCGTCCAATTCGATGATGCTGCCGACCAACAGATAATCGGCGCCCAGCGCTTGCCCCAGCCGCGCCTTTTCGGCAACAGGCACCTGCCCCGAGCGTAGCCGGGCGAACTCGTCTTCCAGCGCCCTGTCATGGGCACGGTCCAGCACCGCCAGGCGGCGGCTCTGGGTGATCGCCCGGGTGATGGCCTCGCGCAGGCGCTCGGCGGCCAGCGCCCCCGGCAGTTCGCCTGCCGGCAGACGGTAGTGCGCCTGACGGGCGGCAAAATCGGCCACGACCATGCGCCGCCGCTTGTCGCTGGGCAGGCCCGGCGTCTGGTAGGTCGGCAACTTCACCTGCAGCTCCACCCGGTGAGCGCTGCCGAGGCGCTCCGAATCGAGCACCCGGAAGCTTTTCACCAGGCCGCGTGCCGCGCTCCGGGTCACCGAATCCTGGCGGACCGCGACCTCGCCCGCGCTGTAGTCGCGGGCGTTGTCGTAACCCGAGGCCCGCTGCTCGCTGACGCTGCGCTCACTCCTGGAGCTGATGCTGAGCCCGTAGACCTGTTCCACGGCCCGCATCAACGCCGCATCGATGGCGGCATCCTCCGTCGCCGCTTGCGCTTGAACCCGCAGGCTCATCTCGCCGGCCAGGCTGGTCGCGGCAGGCGCCGCGACCAGCAAGGCGAGCAGTACCCGAAGACTGTGCTTCAACCCCATGCCGGCCCCCTAGAAGTCGGACGAGTCCATCGAATCCATGCTTTGCACGGTGCCGGCCGAGCCTTTTGTGCGCTGAGCCGGTTTGGAGCTCGCCTTGCCCGCATTCTGGCCGCGGATATCCCGGGCCAGCTGCTCGCTGCGCGGATGCCAGAGGTAGACCACACCGTTGATTTCGTGACCGTACAGCGGATGTTTCTCCGTCCAGCGATACAGCTCGGTGATGCCGGGCAGGTCATTCATGCGCCCGCGCACCGTGGTGCTGCTATCCAGCTGACGGATGTATTCCACGTAGGATTCCTCGGAAACCTGGGTCACGCCATCCACATGGCGCGCGACGCCCTCGGTGGCGCGGCTGGCGGTGGTGCTCTGGCTCTCGCGGTTGGTGCCGCTGGAGTTGATCAGATAGGCGAAGTTCGCCAGGGCGGTGCTTTTCGCCGAGGCGAACGCCACTTCGCGCTGGTCGGCTCGGCGCTGGAAGTCCTCACCCTGGTAGGGGTTGCCGGCCTGCCCATAGGAGATCAGCACCGGGTAGCCCTGATCGTCATACATGTGCCGAACGCCGAATTCGTTCATCAGGCCTTTGCGATGGGCCTGCATATAGGCCTTGAGCGGTTCGCCCCGGGCGCGCTCAGGGCTCGGGCTCACTTCGCCTCGGCTGCTGACCAGGTTGTCGATCCGGGCCCGGAACTTCGGCGATGCGACGATGGCGACGGCCACCGCATGATCGCCATTGGCGTTGTGCGCCTCGAAGGTCTTCACGACGATCACGCCATCGAGGGTGGCGCGGGCGCGGCTGATTTCCCGGGAAGTCACCGCCCGACGGAACAGGGTCGCTCGCTTCTCCGGCGGCGCGGCCTTGAATTCGGACGGGTCCATGCCAAGCTCACGCAGTTGCTCATCCAGCTTGCCGCTGGCCACCCCCACCGCCTTGTTCAGCACGGCCATCAAGCGGCTGTTGGATCGCAGTTCCTCGGGCGAGAAATCAGGCATCTGGTTGCCGTTGTCGAACAGCTCCCGCACCTGCTCGGCGGTGGTGGTCACGCCCTGCTGGACCATGTATTTCGCCTTGGCCTTGAGCAGTGCTTCATCATAGGCACTGGCACGGAAATCCGCCCACTGACGATGTTCCGGCCTCGCCATGACGCTGGCGCTGGCGGTGGTATAGAACAGCTCGTTGCGGCTGGCCCTGCGCAGAAAAGCCGCCCCCGCGCCGTTCGTCTCCCACGCGTTGATCAGGCTTTGCAGCTCCATGTTGGGGTCCACCGGCTCGGCCGGCGGCTCGGCGGCGCGATTCACGTCCGCCATCACGGCGGGCTCCGCGCCCGCGGGCTGTGCCCGTCCGCCCTCGGCCCAGGCGGCCGGCGCCGCGATCAAGGTGGCGGCCAGAAGGGCGTTGATCATCTTTTTCATTGTTCTGCCTCGAAAGCCTTTACCAGGACACGGTCTTGTTGGAGCCGCGCTTGACGATGGGTGTTTCGCCTTCCCAGAAGGCGAGCCCACTGTTGATATCGGTGAGCGTGAGCTGGAAGTAGTATTCCACCTGCTGACGCCCGTCCGAGAGCTTGTGATTGCGCTGAATGATCTTGCCGGACAGGCTGTAATCCGGTGCCACCATCTGCCCTTCCCGGGCGACGGTCTCCTGCTTGAATTCCCGCGATTGGCGCAGCTCCCGCGCCCGGTTGACCATCTCGTCCTCGGCGCCGTTGAGGCCGACCGCGGTGGTGGTGACCACCTTGCCCGATCGCAGCAGGGCGACGCGAATCTTCTTCACCAACTGGTCCGTGTCGATACGCTGCATGGTGTCGTTGGTCATGCGGGAGATCGCCAGCACATAGCGCCCGCCCCGCGGATGATCCACGGCGCCGGAATCGAGCATTTCCTGCACCGCGGTGGCGGCGGCATTGTCGAAGTCGCGGTAATCGATGCCCATGGTGCCCGGGCCGTTATCGGCACGGGTGTCGACCACCTCAACGGTGCTCGCGCAGCCGGCGAGCAGGGCAAGCGCGAACGCGGCAGACAGGAAGCGGGGGAACTTGTTCATTAACGGGACTCCGATCAGTTCTGGCTGACAAGCCGTTCGGGCGGGAAGCTCATGACAACATGACTGGGGGTCGTGCCGGCGCGCGCGGCCTTGACGTAAACAATGCTGAACGGCGCATCCGGAAGGCTGACCTCCACCGGCGCCAGGTCCGGGGAACCGATGGTAACCGTGCCGGTGGCCGGACGTGCAAAGCGCGCCACCTGGAACTCCTTGGGCAAGGCGGTCCACATGCGCTGGTCGGCCTCGGTGGTGGCGCGCTGGATGAGTGCAGCGACAATACCCGCGGCCGCACCGCTGGTCCGGGTGATCTCGGACTGGACGTAGGTTTTCAGAATGGCGCCCAACACGGCACGTGTAAGCACGTAGCTGTAGTCCTTCTTGAACTCGGTGCCAATTACCCGATCCATATCGGCAACGGTAGCGGTCTTGAGCTGCAGCTCATTGCCATCGGCGATGCGCAGGCTCTTGGTCGCCGCCGGGCGCGGCTCCAGCTTGGGCAAGGCGATACTGGTGTACAAAACATCATCGCTCACCAGAAACAGGGGGATATCGAAGCGCCGCTCACGCTTGACCGGCCCCAGGCCGTTTTCGAACAGCACCCAGACCACGGGTTCGAGCGGCTGCTCTAGGCCGCCGCTGCTCAAACCCTCCACCAGCGCAAGATCCTGCTGAACGTAGTCATTGTCAGGCACCATGGACGCGACCCGCTTGAGCGCATCATGGGACTTGCGCAGGTCGCCGGCGTCGCCGGTGTCGGTCGCCGCCAACAGGAAGAAAAGGCCATTGACGTAGGTGGCAAAAGGGTTGACGAAGTCCGGATAGGCGGCCCAGCGATCGAGTTCAATATGCGAGAGCACCTTGCGCTCCACCACCGCAAGACTACGCTTGGTATCCACGCGGTTGGCCCCTCCCCGGTGCTTCGCCGTCTCCGCGGCTTGGCGCTCCTCCAGCTCCTCCTGCCGCTTGGCGATTTCCTTCGCGAAAGCCTCCACCGCACGGCGCTGGCGATCGTCGGCGCGGTTCAGCTCTACGCGAGCATTCCCCAGATCACCCTCGGCGAGCATATTCAGCGCCTTGAAGGTATTTACCATGACGCCGTCATAGATCGCCGGCTCATAGCCCATCACGCTATCGTTCACCAGCACGGCCAGGGCATTCTCGCCGCCGTCGCGGATGAGGCTCTCACCGTCCTCACGGGTCATCAGCGCTTCGGCAAAATCGAAATAGGCATTACTGGTGCGATAGTCGGCCGCGCCGCGTAACGCCGATGCCGCTTGCAGGGTCCAGAGCAGATTTTCCGGGGCCTTGTCGCCGGGCCCGGCCTTGTCCATGGCGTATTCGCTGGCCGCCACGTAATTGCTGGCCTCGAAGTGCTCGTCGAAGCCGGAAATCTGCCGTGCCTGATGCGCGGCACAGCCAGCGAGAAGGGCGGCCGACACCAACACGCCGACGCCGCGAAGGAAAGCGGTATGGATCTGCAAGATTACCCCCGGGGAATATTTCTTGATTGTTGTTTGGCGGGCATTTAAACAGATCCCGACAAGCGTGAACAGGTTCACACTTTTCCGCCCGTAGCGGCCCCGCATGGGGACTGCCCCAACAAGGCCGAACCGGGCTAGCCTGCCCCGCCGCCCCAGTATTCGCGGCGCAACACCCAGGCCGGCAGAATCAAGCTTGAGGGAGCGGCCTTGGTCGAGGAACACCGGCCTGCCGCAGAGCACCCTGGGAACGGATCAGTGCCTCCTCAGCGCAGGCGCTTTTCCGTCTCGGTGAGGATGCCCCGCAGGATCTGGATCTCCCGCTCATCGGGCAGCGCGCGCTGATAAAGCCCGCGCAGCCGGCGCATGACCAGCGCCGGGTTGGTCTTGCCGAGGAACTCCAACTCGGTGAGCACCCGCTCCAGGTGGGAAAAATAGTGCTCCAGGTCCTCGTGGCGTGCCGGCGCCTCGGTGCTCGGCACGGGCGTGGCGTACGCCTCCCGCTGCTCGGCCAGCGCGTAGCCGAGCACCTGCACCGCGGCGGCCAGGTTGAGCGAACCGAAGTCCGGGTTGGCGCGGATGTGCACCCGCCCCTGGCACAGATCCAGCTCCGCGTTGCTCAGCCCCGAGCGCTCGCGGCCGAAGACGATGGCCACCTCACCGGCCCGGGCCCGGCGCAGCATCTCCGGCGCGGCCTCGCCCAGGGGCTGCTGGGGCACCCCCACCTTGCGCACCCGCGCGGTCATGCCGTAGGCATAACGGCAATCGGCCAGTGCCTCGGCCAGGGTTTCCACCACCCGGGCGTTCTCCAGGATATCCACGGCACCGCTGGCGAACTCGGCGGCGGTCTCATCCACCGGGAAACGGGGGGCGACCAGGGTCAGGCGGTGCAGGCCCATGGTCTTCATGGCCCGGGCCGCCGCGCCGATATTGCCGGGCTGGTAGGTCTCCACCAGGACGATCTGGATGTTGTCCTGCCCGCGGGGGGCGGTGTCGGCGGCGTGGGTATCGGGCATGGGGGCTCTTCGGGCTGCGGCGTGAAGGCCCGAAAGATACCACGCGCGCCCCCTGTGACGGCGCGCCCGGCACCCCCAAGGTGGCTGAAGAAGACACTCGGAGGCCCGGCCCGTGAGCCCTGCATCAGCCCACCATCAGCCCCTGGCGCTATTCTCGCTGGATGCCGGGCGCGCGTTCGCCAGCCGGGTCGCGGCGGCCCTGGGCACGGTGCTCAGCGCCCACGAGGAGCGCGAGTTCGAGGACGGCGAACACAAGACCCGGCCGCTGGAGAGCGTGCGCGGGCGCGATGTCTACGTCATCCAGGCGCTGCACGGCGATGCCGCCCAATCGGTGAATGACCGCCTGATCCGGCTGCTGTTCTTCCTGGGCACCCTGCGCGACGCCGACCCGGCGCGGCTCACCGCGGTGGTGCCGTACCTGTGCTACAGCCGCAAGGACCGCCAGACCAAGGCCCGCGACCCGGTGAGCACCCGATACCTGGCAGCGCTGTTCGAGGCGGTGGGGGTGGGGCGCGTCGTGACGCTGGATGTGCACAACCTGGCGGCCTACCAGAACGCCTTTCGCCTGCCCACCGTGCACCTGGAGGCCCGGCCGCTGTTCGTCGAGTATTTCGCCCGGCGGCTGCCCAGCGATGAGCCGGTGACGGTGGTGTCGCCGGATGTGGGCGGCATCAAGCGCGCCGAACGCTTCCGCGAGGCGCTGGAGCAGCGTCTGGAGCGGCCGGTGGAGGGCGCCTTCATGGAGAAGCACCGCAGCGCCGGGGTGCTGAGTGGGGAGCGACTGGTGGGCGAGACGGCCGAGCGGGAGGTGATTCTGCTCGATGACCTGATCAGCGGCGGCAACACCCTGGCGCGGGCGGCGCGGGCTTGCGCCGAACAGGGCGCAGCCCGGGTCTGGGCGGCCGCCAGCCACGGCGTGTTCAGCGCCGATGCCTCGCAGACCCTGGCGGCCTCGGCCATCACGCGCCTCGTGGTCACCGACAGCCTGCCGCTGCCCCCGAGCCTGGCCTTCGCCCTGAAGAAGATGCTCAGCCGCCTGGACACCGCCGATTTCTTCGCCCGCGCGATCCGGCATCTGCACACAACGCCCCCTTGAGCTCCCCGGCAAGCCGCCAGCCAGCGCGGTCAGGGCCGCGGCCCAGCGCCATCGTCGGGCACCCAAATGGAGACCGCCCCGGGGCGCACCGTAAAGTGCGCGGGCGTGCGGGTGAGGAATTCGCCATCCGCCACCACCGGCCGGGGCCGGCGGGTGCGCAGTTCCAGCGCCGGCGTGCGCAGCGCCCAGATACCGGCCCGGCGCTGCTCGCCCTGGTGGAGCACCGGCACCAGGGCGAGCAGCCGCCAGAAGCCCCGCGGCCCCAGGCTGTAGACATCCAGCCCCCCGTCATCGATGGCCGCGTCGGCGGCAATGCGCACCCCGCCGCCGTAGAAACAGCCGTTGCCCACGCCCACCTCGATGGCGCGCCGTCGCTGCCGACGCCCCTGGTAGCGCAGCTCCACCGTGAACGGCTGGCTGGCGCGCAGCGCCTGCCACAGCCCCTTGGCGTAAGCGAGCGCCCCCCAGCGCCCCTTCGCCTGGCCGTTGAGGCGCTTGGCAACCTCCACCCCCAGGCCCACGTGGGCGGCATTGAAGAAGGCATGGCCGTTCACACAGCCCAGATCCACCCGCCGCGCGCGCCCGCTGACGATCACCCGCGCCGCCGCGGCGGGCGTGAGCGGCAGCCCCAAGGTGCGGGCCAGATCGTTGGCCGTGCCCCCGGGAATGATGCCCAGCGTCAGCCCCGTGCGGGCGAGGGCCTCGGCGGCGGCGTTCAGGGTGCCGTCGCCCCCGGCAATGGCCACCGTGCCGACCCGTTCGCGGTGGCGCTCGATCAGGCGGGCCATGTCCTCACGCCCCTCGGGCTGCGCCTCGATGACCTCGCGGCCGTGCTCCTCGAAGACCGCGCGCACCGTGCGCGCCGCCTGATCGCCGCGTCGGCTGTGGGGATTGCACAGCAGCAGGATCGCCGCGCTGGAGAGATTCATGGGAAATGGCCCCTTGCATGGAAGCTGCCAGCCAGTCACATCGAAATGGCCATAGTCCATGACATGACGACAGGGCACGAGGGAGGCAACATGCCCTAACGCAGGGCCGCACCACCATCGAGAGCTGGCGAAGGCGGCGGTTGTTCACACCCCCTTCAGGGCGTTCGGTGAACGGGCTTCCCGCCCGCGCGCCTTGCCTGTTTGCGCTTCCGGGCCTTCTTCTCGGCGCTGCTCTTCTTGGGCTTTTTCGGTTTCCTGGGTTTCTTCGCGCGCGCCGCGGCGGGGCCGGTAACGGGCACGCGGTGCTCGGGCTCGTACCCGGTGACGGCGTCCCGCGGCAGGGTCTGGCCGACCAGCGCCTCGATGGCGGCGAGCTGCTTCGCCTCATCCGCCGAGACCAGCGAAATCGCCTCGCCCGAGGCCCCGGCGCGCCCCGTGCGGCCAATGCGGTGCACGTAATCCTGCGCGACGATGGGCAGGTCCAGGTTGTACACCACGGGCATGGCGGGAATATCCAGGCCGCGGGCGGCCACATCGGTGGCCACCAGCACCTTCACCTCGCCGCGCTTGAAGCGCCCCAGCGCCTTCAGGCGGGCGGGCTGGGGCTTGTCACCGTGAATGGCGTCGGCCTTCAGGCCCTGGTGGAGCATCTGCGCGACCAACTGTTCCGCGCCCCGGCGGGTCTTGACGAAGACCAGGGCCTGGGGCCAGCGCGCTTTCTTCAGCAGGTGGATGAGCAGCGGCGGCTTGCGCTTCTTGTCGGCCACCACCACCCGCTGGCTGATGTTCTCGGCGATGGCGTTGCGGGGGCTGACTTCCAGGCTCAGCGGCTCGTGGAGCAGATCGGCGGCCATCGCGCGGATGGCATCGGAGAAGGTCGCGGAGAACAGCAGCGTCTGGCGGCGCCGGGGCAGCAGCGCGAAGATGGCCTCCAGCTCCCGGGCGAAACCCAGGTCGAGCATGCGGTCGGCTTCATCCAGCACCAGCGTCTGCAGTGCGTGGAATTTCACCGCGTTCTTGCCGTGCAGATCCAGCAGCCGCCCCGGAGTGGCCACCAGCACGTCCACCCCGCCGCGCAAGCGCATCATCTGCGGGTTGATGCTCACCCCCCCGTAGGCGGCCACCGTGCGCAGCGGCAGGTGCCGGCCATAGCCGCGAAAGCTCAGATGCACCTGTTCGGCCAGCTCCCGGGTGGGCACCAGCACCAGCGCCCGGGCCGCGTTGCTCGCCCCCCGGGGGCCGGCCTCGCTCAGCCGCTGCAGCAGGGGCAGCGCGAAGCCGGCTGTCTTGCCCGTACCGGTCCGGGCGGCCGCCAGCACATCGCGCCCGGCGAGCACCGCGGGAATGGTCTCGGCCTGCACCGCCGTGGGGGTCACGTGGTCCAGGCCTTTCAGGGCCTGCAACAGGGGGTTGATCAGGCCAAGGGCGTCGAAGCTCATAAGGGGGACCGCGCGGGCAGAAAGGGAGGGTTGAATCGGCGAGGCCCAGTATAGTGGAAGCCAGGCCCGCGCACCGGAAGAAAGCCCCCATGAGCAGCAGCAAGACCCGCACCAGTTTCTATCGCCGCCTGTACGTCGCGCATCTGATCGACACGGGCATCGCCAGCGTGCCCCAGATCATGGCCGCCACCGGCATGCCGCGACGCACCGCCCAGGACACCATCAGCGCCCTGGCGGAGCTCGATATCGCCTGCGTTTTCGAGCAGCAGGCGGGTGCCCGCAACCGCAGCGGCAGCTACCGCATCGAGGACTGGGGCGCGATCGATCCGCGCTGGGTCGGCGCCAACCTGGCGCGGATCAAGGCGGTGCTGGGCTACCCGTGAAAATCGACGCGCCTGGTCGCCTTGGCCCTCGGGCGCGGCGTGCCAGGTCCGCGCGAAGATCGCCCTGCGGACCGACCCCCGGGGGTCACCAGGGCCCATCCTCCGGCGCCACGTACCACGGCAGCCCCGCCCGGGCGCTGCGCTCCAGCTCGGCGATCACCTGGGCGCCGAACAGCAGAATGGCCGCGCCCACCTCCAGACTGATGAGCAGCACCACGATGGTAGCCAGCGAGCCGTAGATCGCGTTCACGAAGGAAACATTCAGGAAGTAGTACATCAGCAGCAGGCGGGTCGCCTCCCAGAGCACCGCGGCGACGAAGCCGCCGATCACGGCCCGCGGCAGGGCGATGCGCACGATGGGCAGCACCTTGTAGATGGCGCTGAACAGCAGGAACACGCCGATGAAGCTGAGCAGATAAAGGATGGCGCCCGGCTCCTGGTACACCGCATTGACCACGGCGAATACCAGGGTCAGGGCCAGCAGGCCGAGCCCCAGCACCAGTATGAAGGCATAGGGCAGCGCGGCGGATACCCAGAAGCGGCGCCGCGGGTTATCCGGCTGGTGGAAGATGATGGCGATGGAGTCTTCCAGCATGCGAAAGGCGAAGGAGCTGAAGAACAACAGGGCGGGAATGCCGATGATGCCGATGATGCCGCCGGACTCCATGAAGGTGCGCACCGCATCCAGCAGCAGCCCCGCGTGGGCCGGCGCGAAATGCTGGGCCTGAACGGCCATCGCCTGCAGCAGCTGCGCCTCGTCCACGACACGGGTGAGCAGCACCCCGAGCAGCGCGAACAGGGGCACCGCCGAGAGCAGCACGTTGTAGCCCACGCCGCTCGCCAGCAGCAGGCCGCGATTGCGCAGGAAATGCCGCAGCACCCGACGGGCAAAACGCAGCAAGCGCCGGGCGAGCAGCTCGGGTGGCGGCGTGTTGCTCGGCCCGTCACTCATCGATTACGCCACGCCGTGATAAACCAGCGCCGCGACCCCCGGCCGAAGGCGAACAGGGCGAGCACACGGTCGCGGGCGATCGGCACGCACACTACGGCGATGGCGACGAGCCCGGCGCGCCGGACCCGGAACCCCAGGCCCTCGAGCAGGTTCTCCTGCCTTACTGATCTGGTCGGCCATCGGGCGCGCTCCATGCGTGGGAATTGATCAGTGTCTCCCCCGGATCCATTTAGACATAAATGGCATTGCCGCGTCGGGGAGGAAGGGGGGCATGTGGGCCAGAATGCTCATGATCTGGGTGCGGACACGGGACAGTCTGTGGTTCATCCCGGCAAGCCTCACCCTCACCGCCGCCGCGCTGGCGGTGGGCCTGGTGCAGGCGGACCAGCACCAGTGGCCGCCGGTGGACAGCGGCACACCCTGGCTGTTCGGCGGCGCGCCCCAGGGGGCCCGCGCCGTGTTGGCGGCCATCGCCGGCAGTCTCATAACCGTCACCGGCGTGGTGTTCTCGATCACCATCGTCGCCCTGCAATTGGCCAGCAGCCAGTTCACGCCGCGCCTGTTGCGCGATTTCAGCGCCGACCGCACCAACCAGACCGTGCTCGGCGTGTTCATCGCCACCTTCACCTACGCGCTGCTGGTACTGCGGACGGTGCGCGCCGAGGCCGCCGAGGCTGAAGCCTTCGTGCCGCGGCTGGCCGTGAGCGTCGCCATCATCCTGGTGCTGGTCAGCATCGGCTCGCTGATCTACTTCATCCATCATGTCGCCAACGCCATCCGCGTCTCCAGCATTCTGCAGCGACTCACCACGCAGACCCTGCGCCAGGTGGCCAGGCGCTTCCCGGCCGACCTGGGCACGGCCGAGGACGCCGACAGCGCCCCGCCGCCCTTGCCGGACGGCGAGGCCCACGCCGTTGCCGCCGCCACGGCGGGTTATCTGCAGGCCGTGGACGGCCGAACGCTATTCCAGCTGGGGGAGGACCATCGCCTGACGATACGCGCGGACTGCGATCTGGGCGATTTTCTGTTGCCGGGGCAGCCGCTGGCCACCGTGGTCGGCGAGAAAGGCGAGCTGGACGAGGAAACCGCCGTGGCCATTCGCGACGCTTTCGTCTGCGGCCCGGAGCGCACACCGGAGCAGGATCTGGGGCTGGGCATCATCGAGATCTCGGACATCGCCCTGAAGGCGCTCTCCCCCGGCATCAACGACCCCACCACCGCGATGCACTGCATCGATCATCTGGGGCAGATCCTGCTGGAGATCGGTGGCCGCACGCCGCCCCGGGACACACGCACCCGCCAGGGCAAGGTGCACTTCATCGCCCGCCACCTCAGCTTCAGCCGGGCCGTGGCCCTCGCCTTCGATGGCATCCGCCATTACGGCGCCGCCGACCCCATGGTGGCGGCCCGCCTGCACGCCACGCTGTCTACCCTCATGGCGCTGCTGCCCGAGGCGCGACAGCCGCCGCTGATCGCACAGCAGCATGCGCTGCGCCGGGAGTCCGGCGCGCACGCCGCCGCGGGGGCGACCCACGGCAAGGGATCATGACCACCACAGACGCGGAGTAAGGCGGTGTTCTTCGATAACTGGAGCGGTCTCGGTCGGGTACTGGCGGTGGGCATTCCCGCCTACTTCATGCTGGTGTTTCTGCTGGTCGCCTCGGGCAAGCGCACCCTGTCGAAGATGAACGCCTTCGATCTGGTCGTCACCGTGGCGATCGGCTCCACCCTCTCCACCGTGCTGCTGTCGAAGCAGGTGGCCCTCGCCGAGGGCGTGCTGGCGCTGGCGCTGCTGATCTTCCTGCAGCTGGTGATCAGCTGGCTATCGGTGCGCTCCGAGCGGGTAAGACGCAGCGTCAAGGCGGAGCCTGCCCTGCTCTATCACGATGGCTGCTTCATCGCCGCGGCGATGAAGCGCGAACGGGTGACCGAAGACGAAGTACGCCAAGCGGTGCGCGGCCAGGGCCAGGCGTCCATGGCGGCGGTGGCGGCCGTGGTCCTCGAAACCGACGGCAGCCTGAGCGTGCTGGGGCCGCCGACGCGGGGCGAGGCCTCGGCGCTGGCCGATGTGCATCGCGGCTAGCCCGGCGACACGTCAAGGTGTGCGGAAGCGCGGCGCTGTCGCGGGGACGGGAAGGACCGGCCCCGCCGTCACCGACGGCGGGGCGCGGGAAAGGGCTAGTTGCAGTAGCCTCTTTCGTAGTGATCCGGCGCCGTCTCGGCCACGGTCACCGCGCCGTAGCTGCTGAGAAAGCCCAGGTAGTTGCCGGAACCCGCCGCGCAGGCATACCAGCTCCAGCAGATCTCGGCCCGGCCCTCATTGACGTGGGAGCGGGTGCTGGCGGTGTGCTCGGTGCAGGCAAAGCCGGGCTGGTTGCCGTCGTCCTCTTCCACCGCCGTGGGGGCGGCGGCCACGGCCGCGGCCGCGTCCACCAGGCCGGCGCCGCAGGTGGCGGTATCGCAGCTGTCCGCGCCGCCGGTGGCGGGGAAGGCGCGGGCGGTGTTGGTCAGCACCTGGGCGGCCAGCTCCGGCGTGAGGTCCGGACGCACCGCGTACATCAGCGCCAGCACACCGGCCACATGGGGCGTGGCCATGCTGGTGCCCTGGTAGAAGGCGTAGCTGTCGCCGGCCGGGTCCCGCTCGCCGGCGTTCAGCGTGGACAGGATGGCGCCGCTGACCGAACCGCCAGCGTACTGGCCGCCGGGGGCGGCCACGTCCACGGCACTGCCGTAGTTGGAGTAGGAGGCGCGGCCGCCGTCGCGGTTGGTGGCGGCCACGGTCACCACGCCCGGGCAGTTGGCCGGGCTGTAGTCGGCGGCATCGTCGTTGGAGTTGCCGGCGGCCACCACCACCGTGGTGCCCACGGCGCGGATGTCGCCAATGGCGTCCTTGTAGCTTTGGCCGCAGGCCGCCTTGCCGCCCAGGGACAGGTTGATCACCTGGGCCGGGTGGGGGTTGGCCGGCACATCGCTCACCGCCAGGCCCGCGGCCCAGCGCATGCCGTCGACGATGTCCGAGGTATAGCCGCCGCACTTGCCCAGCACGCGCACCGGCAGGATGCGGGCGTTCCACGCCACGCCGGCCACGCCCAGGCCGTTGTTGCTGGCGGCGGCGATGGTGCCGGCCACGTGGGTGCCGTGCCAGCTGCTGGGCCGGTCCGAGGACGGGCTGTACCAGCCGCATTCATGGGCGGCCAGCCAGTCGCCGGCATCGCTGGCGTCGGCGTCGCGGCCGTCGCCGTCGTTGGCCATGTCGGCGTCGGAGATGAAGTCATAACCGGGCAGCAGCTGGCCGGCCAGATCGGCATGGGGCAGCACGCCGGTGTCCACCACCGCCACCACCGCGCCATCCCCCAGGCTCAGATCCCAGGCGCCGGGCAGGTTCAGGCCGCCGGTGGGCTCGTAGTAGTGCCACTGCTCGTTGTAGCGCGGGTCGTTGGGCATCTGTTGCGCCTGCATCAGATAATCCGGCTCGGCGTAGGCCACCAGCGGGTTAAGGCTCATGCGTTGCGCCAGTCGCTGGATGTCCTCCAGGCCGCGCATGGACGGCAGGCGCAGCACCTGGCCGTAGCCGCCCAGGGCCCGCACGTGGGTCAGGGACACCCCCAGGCGTTCGGCCTGTTCCTGGGCCCGGCGCATCAGTTCGGATTGGCTCAGGCCGAAGGGCGAGGCTTGGCCGTTGCGGTATTTGACGATCAGCTGATTGGTCTGCTTGTAGGCGGTCAGCGGCGAGGCCGCCTGAGCCAGCAGGGGAGCCCCCAGGGCGAGTAGCGAAACCCAGACAATGCTGCGGGCGCAGCGCGTGGCGATAGCGTGTAGCAGGCGCATCCGTGCCTCCTCGGTGTGATTATCGTTATTGGCATCCGGAGAACGTGGCGAAGCGCCGTAGCAGTTCCCTTGCGGATGTCGCCGGCGCTGGCCGGCAAGGGGAGGAGTATAGTCGAACCGTGAGGTGATTCACAATTCACAACAGACGGGCCGACCGCAGGAAGCCCTTGATCCCCCTGGGGAATACCCAGGGGGGCCCTGTCGTCAGGCGAAGCCGCGGCCGACCGGCCGCCTTGCCATGAGGCTGCAGCCGCGGGGCCTGAACGGGACGCCGGGGGTGGCCGGGCTTCGGCGCGTCGGTGTCTGGGCGATCACACCATCGCCCGGCGCTCGCGCCGGGCGGCGCGACGATCGCGCAGCACCGCGCGGCAGATCACCACCAGCACAGCCAGGGAGATCAACGGCCAGATCAGAACGTAGAGAGCAAACAGCTTCTGCATGGGAGCCTCCTGAAAGTAGTGGGTTCAGCGCGGGGTGGTGGCGGCGTCGCTATAGCTGTGCACCCGCTCGCGGATAAGGTTGAAATCGAAGCGCTCCTGACGGCTTGCCAGGCTCATCACCACGCACACCAGCGTGCTGGTGCCGTAGGCGGTCAGGGAGGCCAACAGCACCGTGTAGTCGCGCAGGAAACCGGTGGCGAACACCATCATGGCAAGCAGCGCGAGGCTGCCGGCCAGGGCGCCGACGGTCCGGCCGAAAAAGCCGAAGGCCATCAGGCCGATGATGATGCCGCCACCGATGCTGGCCAGGATCTCGAACAACAGCCCGATGGCACCGCTCAGCGGCACCCACTCGAAGCGCGCCAGGCAGAACATCACCATGGCCAGCAGCACCGAGGTGGTGAAGGCGCGGTTGGTCACCCGGTCCCAGAAACAGCTGGCGATGACCGGGAACACGATCGCCCCCCACAGCGCGCCGACGAACACCAGCATCACCAGGATATCCAGCGAAAAGCTGGCGAAGACGATGCCCGCCACGGTGGCGACCACCATGGTCAGCCGCCCCACCAGCAGCATGCGCCGGGGGTTGGCCTTGCCCCGGGCGATGTTCTTGCCGTAGACGTCAGCCATCATGATCGCCGACAGCGCCGACAGATCGGAGTCGGCGGTGGAGGACAGGGAGCCAATCACCAGGACAAAGAACAGCGCGATGAACACCGGCGGCAGATAGCTGGACACCATCTGCGGGATCAGGTTGTTCATGTTGCCATCCAGCGGCTCCAGCCCCAGGGTCAGCGCCATCAGCCCGATCATACCCAGGCCGATGACGATGGCGCCGTAGCCTACGGTGGCAGTGATGAAAGTGGGCTTGATGTGGTCCTCGTTCACCGCGAACAGACGCTGGGAGATGGTCTGGTTGCCGATGGCATAGGCCAGCACAGCAACGAAGAAGGGCGCGCCCTGGTTGAGGATGGCCTCCATGGAGAAGAAGTCGGCCTGCTCGGGGCTCAGCTTATCCAGCCCCGCCACCAGCGCCTCCGACCCGCCCATGGCGAAGAAGACGGCGGGAATGATCACCACGGCGATGAGCATCATCGCCACCAGCTGGGCGAAATCGGTCATCACCGAGGCACGAAAACCCGACCACAGGGTGTAGCACAGCACCCCCGCGCCGGCGATCATCACCCCCGCCTGGAAGGACAGCGGCGAGAGCACGGAGACCAGCGCGCCGGCGGCGGTGAAGTTCACCATCAGGCTGATCACGCTCCCCACCACGTTGGAGCCGGCGAGGATCAGCTGGCTGGAGGAGCCGTGGCGGGCGTGGATCAGTTCGCCCAGGGTGGCGGCATTGGGCGCCAGCTTGCGAAAGCGCCGGCCAAAGGGGTAGATGAACAGGATCATCAGCGCGCCCCACAGGCCATAGTGGATGGGCCCTGAGACGCCGTAGGTATAGCCGGACGTGGCGGCGGCGTAGAAGGACGCGGCCCAGATCCAGGTGGCGGTCATGCTCGCGGCGCCCATACCGAAACCGATGCGGTGGTTGGACACCATGAAGGCGTCGGCGTTTTCCTTCTTCTTGCGGATGCCGAGGGTGAGCAGATAGGTGCCGCCGTAGAAGCTGAACATCAGCAGGAGCACGGTGAGGGTCGAGAATTGATGCAGGGATACGCTGTTCAAGGGCAACCTCTCGATGGGGTGAAAAGATCGCGCCCCACGCGGGGCGGACGAAAGTCGGCCGGGCGGGGCGCAGGGGTGGCGACGCGGGGGCAGAGTGCCGGCGCGTGCGTCGGCCTGGCCCGAAACGATCGGGAAGGCCCGGGCCAAATATGACCCCTCGTCAAGGGTGAACGGGCTAGCGCAAGCCGCGCCTGTCAGGCGGCGTCAGCCGTGTCAGGACGGCTCCGGCGGCGGGCGGCGCGGCATGCAGCGGCCCTTGTCGGCGAAATGAAGCGACATGGGTTTCGGTTCCGGCTGTGGCCTCGGCGGCGAGCCGCGAGGCCGTGGAAAGCAGAGAGCCAGTATAACACCCCCGGCGGAGGGTGATCGGGGCGGCGCCATCCGAGGCGCCCGTAGCCTATTGATACCCCTGCGCCTGCAGCCGAAACAACCGCGCATAGCGCCCGTTGGCGGCGAGCAGGCTGGCATGATCCCCGCGCTCGATGATCCGCCCCCGGTCGATCACCAGAATCAGGTCCGCGGCCCGCACCGTGGAGAAGCGGTGCGAGATGAGCAAGGTCATCTTGTCGCGGCGATGCGCGCGAAAATCGGCATAGACAGCGGCTTCGGCGGCGGCATCCATGGCGGCGGTGGGCTCGTCCAGCACCAGGATGTCGGCGCCCTCGCGCATGTAGGCCCGGGAGAGCGCGATCTTCTGCCACTGCCCGCCGGAGAGCTCCTGGCCGTCCTGGAACCAGCGCCCGAGCTGGGTGTGATAACCGCCGGGCATCTCGCGGATGAACTCATCGGCCAGGCCCCGCCGGGCGGCGGCCTGCCAGCGGGCCTCGTCCTCGAAGGCGGCCACGTCACCCGCGCCCAGGTTCTCGCCCACCTTCAGCTGATAACGGATGAAGTCCTGGAAGATCACGCCGATGCGCCGACGCAGCGCAACGATGTCCCAGTCGCGCAAGTCGCTGCCATCGAGCAGGATCCGCCCGGTGCTGGGCGCATAAAGCCGGGTGAGCAACTTGATCAGGGTGGTCTTCCCCGAACCATTGGCGCCCACCAGCGCCAGGCTCTCGCCGGGGCGCAGATGCAGCGAGATATCCTCCAGCGCGGGCTTGTCGGCGCCGGGGTAGGTGAAGCTCACCTGCTCGAAGCGAATGCCGTCCCCTGGCCGCGCGCCGGCGGTCAGCGTGCCCTGCTCGGCGGCCACCGGCTGCTCCAGGTACTCGTAGAGGTTGGACAGATAGAGGTTGTCCTCGTACATGCCGCCAATGGCGGTGAGGCTCGCCGAGAGCGCGGCCTGGCCCTGCTTGAAGACCATCAGGTACATGGTCATCTGCCCCAGGGTCAGCCGGCCGGTGATGGTCTCCACCACCACCCAGGCATAGGCGCCGTAGAAGGCGAGCGTACCCAGCAAGCCGAGGATGAAGCCCCAGCTCTCGCGACGGAGGGTCAGGCGCCGATCCTCGTCATAGAGGCTGTCGAAGATCGCCCGGTAGCGGCCGAGCAGCAACGGCCCCAGGCCGAAGAGCTTCACCTCCTTGATGCTGTCCTCCCGGGCAAGCACCGTCTCCAGGTACATCTGCATGCGGGTCTGGGGTGAGCGCCAGCGGAACAGACGAAAGGCCTCGCCGGAGAACCTGGCCTCCGACAGGAACGCCGGCAGCGCACCCAGGGTGAGCACCAGCAGCGCCCAGGGCGAGAACTGCACCAGCAGCACGGCGAAGCTGGCCAGGGAGATGGCGTTCTGCAGCAGGGAGAAGGTCTTGTTCACCAGGCCCAGGGGGCGGGTGGACGCCTCGCGGCGGGCCCGGGTGAGCTTGTCGTAGAACTCCGAATCCTCGAACTGGGCGAGGCTCAGGGTGCCGGCCTTCTCCAGGATCATCACGTTGACCTTCTGGCCAAGCAGCGCGCGCAGCAGCGACTGCTGGGCCGACAGGCCGCGCTGGGCGAGCGCGATGGCGGCAATCACGCCCGCTTCGGCGAGCACATAGCGCAGCACCGGCCACCAGGCGACCTGGCCCCGGGCGTCGTGCTCCGCCATGGCCGCCACCACGGCATCGACGATCAACTGGCCGATCCAGGCCGCCACCGCCGGCAACACCCCGGCCACCAGGGTGCAGGCCGCCAGGCCCACCGTGAGCGCCGGGGAAGTCTGCCAGACCAGGGACAGCGCCCGGCGACTGTAGCGGAAAACACCGAGGAAGCTGCGGGGCCGCGGCGCGGACACGATTAGTGAAAACTCCGAGCGATCAGGATCGGCGCCATTTTCGCCGAGATATTCGCCACCCGCTGCATCCGCAGCCGAGAGGGCTTGCGCTTGCTGGATTCGAAATCACCGCCGGTGGCCTCGTCGAACAGTTCGGACACCAGGCGGAACAGCGCCTCCTTCTCCTCGTGCGAGAGCCCCAGCTTGCCGTGCTGCGCGTACTGGCGGATCTGTTTGTGGCCGGCCTTGATCTTGGCCTCCTCGGCCAGGCTCACGCCTTTTTCATACTCCTTGCTCCAGTATTCCAGGCATTGCGCCTCGAATTTGGCCAGCATCTTCAAGAAGGCCTTGGCCGATGCGGCGCGGGCGGCCTTTCGCCGGGTCAGGCTGCCGATGGAATAGGCCAGCACCGCGCCGAAGGTGGTCGAGAGCAGGCTGAGCAGGCCGAAGCGCCAGAGCCGCAGCTCGTTCTGGTGCTGCGCGGACGCCAGCAAGGCCTGTATGGCTTCGCCCTGGGCGGCGATCAGCTGCAACAACTCCGCATCCACTAGGCATCACCCCGTTCACAGCCGAAGTCCGCCTCCTGCAGGTACTGCCTGATCTTGTCGGCGAAGAACTCGAAATCCGCATCCGTGTACTGAAAATCCAATCGATCCAACAGGGCCTCCGCCTCCATGACGCCTACCTTCACCACGCCGGCAAAGGCTTCCACCAGAAACGACGAGCCGTAACCGTCGACCCCATCGTCCAGAATGACCGTGATGCGCTCGTCGGGTCCCAGCTCCTGCAGGGCCGGGATCAGCACATCCTCGCGAAAGGCCTCGCCGCTCTCGGGTCCGTCACTGCGGTAGCGGCCAATGGGGTGTTCCGAGAAGTCCCGGCCCACATTGATGATCTTCATGACAGCGTCCTCAAAGCCGGGCCTCCCAGAGAATGAGTGTCCCCTCCACGGGAAGCCCCAAGGTCTCGGTCGTGTAACTCTCGCCGGCGGCATCGACCGTGAAGCGATACAAGCCGTGCCCGCTCCTCAGCACCAGGCTTCCGGCCCCCCGCTGCCTGATGAACTCCTTCATGTCAGGCAGCCCCTTGCCGCGATCGGTCTTCGCCGTACTGGTCCGATCCGGCTCCATGGCCGATTTTAACAGCACGGAATGCCTTTTCTTGTTGGCCAAGGGCACGGCGGACAACGATTCCAGCACCCGCTCCCAGATCCGGGACGTCGGCAGCGACTCGGGGACACCCACGCCCTGGTCATAGAACGCCACCTGCAACAGCCGCGCGTCCCGGTCACAGGCCCCGCCCAGATACCAGACCCGGTCCTTCGGCCAGGTGCGGCTGCCCGGCGGATAAGCATGGTGACCGACGTTGGTGATGGCTTCGTCCAGGCCGCCGTGCAGGAAGGTCCATTTCTCTATCCGCTTGCCCACCGCGGCCGTCAGCTGATCCTTCAGCGCCCGGTAGTCCTTGCGCTTGCGGTCGCCCCGGATGTGGCGCACGAACTGCACCGCCGAGGGCGCTTTTGCGGGCGGCGGCGGCGCGCGGCGCATCCCCAGTGCCTCGAAGAAGCCGAGGGAGGCGAGCCGACGGAACACCTCCGGGTCCCACTCATCGGTGGGCGGGGCCAGCTTGTCGGCAACGCCCCGGTTCCAGCCCCGCAGCTCGGCGGTGAGCATCAGCGCGGCGGCCAGCGAGATATGCTTGAGCTCGCCGAAACGCAGGCCCGCCAGCCAGTAGCATTGCCGCAGCCGCGGGCCCCTGACCAGCCGCCGTATGGCGCTCAAATACAGCATGGTCTCGTCGTGGGACTCACCCAGCTCCATGACCGCCGGCAGCTCCAGATACACTCGCCCACCGCTTGCCAGCTCGGCCTTCAGGCCTCGGGCCAACAGCTCGTCGAGCTGCGCCTGGAGTTCCGCGCAGCGCGCCAGCAAGGCCGGAAGATTCCCGACGGGCCGCGTCCTGGCGCCCGAGCGCCGGCGCTGTCGCACGGTACGCTGAATATCGCGCGCCCGCCGCCGCGGGCTGTACTTCTTCACCTGCAACTCCTCAATCCAGGCAGAGACACCATTATGACAGCGCCGATCGCCCCCCGGTGCCGTTGGGCGAGGGCCGGCCCCACGCCCCCCGTTTGGGCGGTTGGCGGATACCCACACCGCGGCTACTGTAGGCTTGCGCGCAGTCGAGGCTGGGTGCTTTACGAGCAGCGGAGCGGAGACAGCGATGTCGGTGGCGAAAACCACGGGGTTAGTGATAGCGACGGGACTCGCCCTGGCTCTCGCGGGCAGCGTGCAGGCGCGCAGCTTCCGCGCCATACAGCCCATTGCCACGCCCGAGGCCCTGCCCGCGGGGGCCGAGCGGCTGTCACCGATGGCGCCGCTGCAGCGCGGGCTGGTCGAGCGGGCGGTGCGCGCCATCATCGCCGCCTGGAACGGTCGCGCGCTAGACCCGATCCTGCACCCGGACTACCCCCGCGCGAGCCGCCTGCTCGACACGCTGATCACCGATGTGCCCTTCGGCGCCGAGCTGCGGCTGCTGTCGCTGCGCAACACGCGCACCCTGCAGCAGTTCCTGGAACCCGGCGAGAGCGGCCCGGTGCGCGTGAGCCGCGTCGCCGCCGTCGCCCGCACCCAACTCGAATTCACACTGCCCGTCACCGGTTTCCACCGCCTGCCGGGCACGCTGGAGTTCATCATCGAAATCCGCGAGCCGAACCGATGAACCCGTCGTGCGACAGACCGTTACGAACCATGGCGGGACCCCGGCGACGCACCCCCCCTGGAATCCCGGTGGGCCCCACACATCGTGGCGCGCACCCCATGCCCATTGACGGCCGCAGGCCGAGGAGCGAAGCATGAAGGCACCTTGTAACCCCTATACCGCGCTGCTGCTGGCAGCCTGCCTGGCCAGCGGCGGCGCCGCCGCGCAACAGCGCCTCGCCGCGCCATCGGTGAAGCCGATACAACCCGCGACACAAACACAGAAAGCCCTGCAGGCGGCGGCCAAAGCCGCGGCCATGGAAAACCTGCGGGCGAACTCCGATGTGGTGCTGCAGGTCCCCGTGAACATCATGCAGGCCGACGGCTATCAGCAGGGCCGCGTATTCTGCCAAATCGGTGTCGACATCGCCGGCAGACTGGCCCAACAGAGCAGCGCCTCCGAGTCCAGCGACCCGCTGTCCGCCAGCGTGGCCGCACTGGGACAAGCCATGGCGGCGGCCACCAACCCGAACCACCCCGTGCTGGGCAGCGCGAAGGAGGACTTCACGGTGGAGAGCGGCCAATACCAGGGCACGGTGCTGCTCGGCGTACACGTGGCCAAACCGCAGCGCCGCGCCGAGATCAATTCCTACGACTGCGCCATGTCCTTGCGGACCACCGAGGGCAACTGGGTCACCGCGCCGGATCTGCCCCAGGGGCAGAGCAATCAGTACCATGCCAGCGGCCCGCTGCCCGCGCTCTGATCGCCACGAGCACAGGCTGACAAGAGGCTTTGGTATGAGCAAGAGTCGCACGCCCCCAGCGGGTCGGCTGCGCCGGCGCCTCCTTGGCGCGGTGCTCGCCGCCACGACCGCATCCGCGGCGCTGGCGGCCGAGGCGGATGCCGCGGCGCCGCTGATCGGCACGACCGCCCTGAACTTTGGGCAAGCCGCCACCCGGGCACCGGTGCTGACAACGGGGCCGATGCGCTTCGCCCCGGCAGCCCACACCGCCCCCCTGGTGGCGACACCGGCGCTGCGCTTTAGCGGCGCGAGCCGCCAGGCGCCGCTCGTGACCACCGGCGCGCTGCGCCATGGGCGAGCGCCGACCGAACGCCCGCTCATCACCACCGCCCCGCTGCGCTTCGGGCGATCCGCCGCGCCGATATTGACGACCTCGGCGTTGCGCTACGCCCCAGGCCGCGCGCCGCTATTGACCACCTCGGCGCTACGCTACGCCCCAGGCCGCGCGCCGCTATTGACCACCTCGGCGCTACGCTACGCCCCAGACCACGCACCGCTCTTGACCACCTCGGCGTTGCGCTACGACGGCGAGCCCACCGCGGCCGTCGACCCCCAAACGAGCGTGCGGCTTATTCGCGTCACACAACTCCAGCGCAACGGCACCAACCCTTTCGACTTTCGCGAACTGAGCGAGGCGATCGCCCGTGCTCGCAATCCGGAAGCCGGGGCCGAACCGCCTGCCGATGAGGGGCCACCCGCGTTCCAGCCGGTCGCGCTGAACGTCACCGGCGTGCCGCAGCTGTTCGTGTTCGGCTCCATCGGCCTGGCGCCCTCCGGCGGAAACACCTGGCAGACCCGCAGCGTCAACAGCCCCGCCGACCCGCCGCCCCTTCCGCCCGGGGTGGCCGCCGGTCTGTACGGCGTGTTCATCCCCGGCAGCGGCTCGGGGCTGCGCTTCGTCACAGGCCACGGCTGGAGCAGCCCCGACTTGCCGCGCACCGAGCTGTTGCCCAGCCTGGGCTCGGGGCACTACGGCAACGCCACCCGAAGCTTCCAGCTCACCCGCCAGTCCGACGGCCGGGTCTACCAGCTCACCCTGACCGGCTCCATGGGTTCCGATGGCGACGTCGAGCTGCTCAACGCCAGCGGCTTCGATTGTGGGTTCGAGGCCGCCAACTGCCCGTAGGAGCGCAGGCTCACCGCGCCGCCGGCGATGTCCGCCACTCAGCCGGCGGGTGGTTCACCCAAGGAACAGTGCACGAAGCGCCCCTTGCCCGCCTGCTTGGCCTGGTACATGGCGGCATCGGCCTCGCGCAGCACCTGGGTGGCGGACGCCTCCCCCCGCACCCAGGCAATGCCCACACTGGCGCCGATGCGTGCTTCCCCCACGTCCAGGCAAAAGGCTTCGGCCAGCCGCGCAATGATGCGCTCGGCAAGACGGGTCGCGGCGTCCATGCACCCCACCTCGTCGGCGAGCACGGTGAACTCGTCCCCCCCCAGCCGGGCGATGAGATCATGGCCCCGCACCACCTCCCGCAAGCGGCGCGCCACCTCCACCAGCACCGCGTCCCCGGCCTGGTGACCCAGCCGGTCGTTGACGCCCTTGAAGCCGTCCAGGTCGATGAACAGCACCGCGAACCACCGTGCGGGGTAGCGCCGAAGCCGCTCCAGGGCCAACTCCAGCTGCTCGTTGAACAGGGTGCGGTTGGCCAGCTCCGTGAGCCCGTCGTGGCGGGCGGCGTGCAGCAGCTCGGCCAGGTGGGCCTTGTTGGCGGAGATATCGGTGAGCGAGCCGGCCACCCGGGTGGCCTGCCCCGCGGCATCGAAGACCGCCATGCCGCGCACCAGCACCCACAGCCAGTTGCCGTCGGCGCCGCGCAGGCGGTGCTCGCAGGCCAGCAAGGGCGTTTCGCCGTCCAGATGGGCTTGCAGCGCTTCCTGCAAGCGCGGTGCATCCTCCGGGTGCACGCGTTCCAGCCAATGGGTCAAATCCGCCTCGACGCTCTCCTCGGGCAAACCCAGCATGGCTTGCCAGCGAGGCGAGAAATACGCCCGGTCACACAGCCGCTCCCAATCCCAGAGCCCGTCGTTGGCACCGCGCATGGCCAGGGAGTACCGCTCACGGCTCTCGTGCAGCGCCCGGGCCAGCTGCGCCTGGCGGGTGGCGTAGCGCAGGGCACGTTCCAGGCGCGCCGCGTCCAGATCCGCCTTGATGAGATAATCCACCGCGCCGGCGGCCAGCGCCGCCTCATCGGTCTCGGGGCTGTCCTGGCCGGTGAGCAGGACGATCGGCGTGTGCAGTTTCAGCGCCCGGCACTGCTCGATGAAATCCACCCCGGTGCGGGCCCCCAGGCGGTAGTCGGCGAGAATGACGTCATAACGCTGCTCGGCGATGGCCCCCAGCGCGGCGGGCATGTCCGCCGCCCAGTCCAGGCCCGCCGCCGCCAGCGGTGTTTCGGCCAGCAGATCCCGCACCAGGGTGTAGTCGTCCTCGTCGTCCTCCAGCAGCAGGATGCGCTCGATGCCCGGCCAATCGCGCGCGCTCATTGCCCCGGCAGCCTGACCAGCTGCAACCAGTACTCGTCCAGGCGCCTGACCGCCTGAACCATGCCCTCGAAGGACACCGGCTTGGTGATGTACGAGTTGCCGCCGATGCGGTAGACGTAATCCACATCGACCTCCGCGTCGGAGGTGGTCATCACCACCACCGGGATCTCGCGCAGCGCCGGGTCGGCCTTGATCTGCGCCAAGGCCTCGCGGCCGTCCAGCCGGGGCATGTTCAGGTCCAGCAGCACCAGGCCGGGGCGCGGCGACTGGCTCGGGTCCGCGTAAGGCCCCTCGCGACGCAGATACTGCAACAGCTCCACACCGTCGTGGACGAAGCGCAGATCGTTGGCGATGCGGGATTCCTCGAAGGCCTCCCGGGTCATGAGGCGGTCGTCCTCGTCGTCGTCGGCGCAGAGTATGGTAAAAATGGGCATGGCGCAGTTGGTCTCCGTGTTACCCGCAGGATATTGCGCCGTGCCGTCGGCTACAAGGCAGACACCGAGCGCTGGGCGCTGAAGGTATAACCATGACAAGAATCCGATTCCCCCGGGGGCGCCATGCGCCGCTCATCGCCCTGCTGGCCGGCCTGGCGCTCACCGCCACCGTGGCGGCGCAGCTATGGCGCGCCGAGGAGCGCGCCTGGCTGGCCCGGGTGGACCGCAGCGCCGGCCAATGGGCCCAGCTGCTCGAACTGAAGCTGCGCGAAGCGCTCAACCTCACCGCCTATACCGGGGCCTATATCGCCGCCTCCGAGCAGGTCACCCCGGCGGAGTTCGCGCGCTGGGCGCGCGTCACGCTGAGCGCCCAACCGGCCCTGGACGCCGTGGCCTGGCACGAGCGTGTGGAAGGCGCCCAGCTGCCGGCGTTCATCGCCGCCCAGCGCGCCGGCCCCTACCCGGATTTTCAGCTCAAGCACATCATCCCCGGCCAAGGCCCGGTGGTGGCCCAGCCCCGCGCCGGCGACAACCTCCTCATTACCCTCGCCGCCCCCCTGCCGGAGAAGCGCAGCGGCATCGGCTTCAGCCCCACGCCACTCAACGAAACGCGCTGGGAGGCCATCAGTCGCAGCCTGGCAACCCGCCAGCCGGTGCTCAGCGGCCGCCTGGTGCTGGCCACCCGCGACGGCGCACCCAGCGTGACCACCTATAGCCCGGTCTTCCGCGGCGAGCAACTGGCGGGGCTGGCCTCGGTGGTGCTCAACCTGGCCGACTCGCTGAGCGCATTGCTGGACGACGCCCAGGGCCGCGCCTACGGGGAGCCGTACCTGTTCGATGTGACCGGCGACGCCCCGCAGCTGCTCTACAGCGGCGCCGAGGTCGACCGGACCCGCTCCGTGTTCGAGAACACCCTCACCCCGGCGACCCTGCAAGCCGCCGACGCGCAGCGCCGACTGATCGACGTGGGCGGCCGCCGCTGGTTGCTGCTGGTGCGCCCGGCGCCGGCCTACCTGGGGCAGCGCCAAAGCGCGGCGGCGCTGAGCGTGCTGGCCTTCGGCGGGCTGCTCTCGCTGCTGCTGGGGCGCTACCTGCGCGCCCAGCAGCAGCAGGGCGCGGCGGTGCGCGAGCAGGTGCAGCAACGCACCCGGGAGCTGCGCGCCTCCGAGGAGCGTTTCCGCACCGCCTTCAGCGATGCGCCCACCGGCGTGGTGCTGTTCGACCCGGACACGCAGAACCTGCTGGAAGTGAACGCCGCCTTCGCGGACATGCTCGGCTACCAGCCCGAGGAGCTGGCGGGGCAATCCATTACCGCCTTCACCGACCCCGCCGATCGGGACGTGACCGAGACCGCCCTGCGCGCCCTGCGCCAAGGCCACCAGCCTCATACCCGCCTGAAGAAGCGCTACCGCCACCGCGACGGGCAGCTGCTGTGGGTGTCCTCCAGCATCTCCCTGGTGCAGGGGCCGGGGGACGGCAGCCGCTACTGCATCGCCCAGGTGCAGGACATCACCGCCGAGCACCGGGCCGAGGCCTATATCCAGGAACTGATGGGGGCCATGGAAAACGCCGTGGAGGGCATTGCCCGACTCGACGCCGAGGGGCGCTACATCTTCCTGAACAGCGCCTATGCCCACGCCTGCGGCCGTGAGGTGGACGACCTCCTGGGGGAGCCCTGGGTCGTGACCGTGCACCCGGACGACCGACCGGCGCTGACCGAGGCCTACACCCGCATGCTGGCCGAGGGGCGGGTGAGCGCCGAGGGGCGCGGCATCCGCAAGGACGGCAGCATCTTCTACAAACAGGTGGTGATGGTGCGCGCCGACCAGGGCGAACCGGGCCACTTCTGTTTCATGCGCGATATCAGCGAGCGACACGAGGCGCAGCTGCGCCTGGAGTGCTACGCCACCGAGCTCGAGCGCAGCAACAAGGAGCTGGAGGAATTCGCCTATATCGCCTCCCATGACCTGCAGGAGCCGCTGCGCAAGATCCGCGCCTTCGGCGACCGGCTGCAGGACCGCTATGGCGACGCCCTCGGCGAACAAGGCCAGGACTACCTGCGGCGCATGCGCCGCGCCGCCGCCCGCATGCAGCAGCTGGTGCAGGACCTGCTGAGCTTCTCGCGGGTGCAGACCAAGGCCCGGGCCTTCGCGCCGGTGGCGCTGGGCAAGGTGCTGGACGAGGTGCTGGACGATCTGGAAGTGGCGCTGGATACCGCCGGCGCCAGCGTGGAGAGCGACCCCCTGCCCACCCTGGAGGCCGACGCCACCCAGATGCGGCAACTGCTGCAGAACTTTTTGGGCAACGCCCTCAAATTCCGCCGCGAGGGCGTGCCGCTGCGCGTACGCATCACCGCCGACCAGAGCGATACCGGCTGGACGCTGCGCATCCGCGACAACGGCATCGGCTTCGAGCCCCAGTACGCGGACCGGATCTTCGGCGTCTTCCAACGCCTGCACGGCCGCGACGAATTCGAGGGCACCGGCGTGGGCCTGGCCATCTGTCGCAAGATCGTCGAGCGCCACGGCGGCAGCATCCAGGCCGAGGGCCGGCCCAATGAAGGCGCGACGTTTATCATTCACCTGCCGGCAACGCAACCGCCCGCGGCATGAACCCTACCGCGGGCGGGTGCGCTGCCGGACAGGCGGCCCTCAGCGCTGACTCAGCGCCAGCACACCGTCCCAGGCCAACTCCGCAGGCGGCTCATGGTCCAGCAGGATCACGGTGCGCCCGGCCAACGCCCGCGCCAGCCAGGCACTGACCCGCTGGCGGCTGCCGGGGTCCAGGCCCCGGAAGGGTTCGTCCAGGATTACCGCCGGGGTGCCGGCCAGCACGGTGCGAATCAACGCCACCCGCCGCGCCTCGCCCCCGGACAGCGGCCGGCTGTGCTCGCCCAGCAGGGTCTGAAGCGTAAGACGGTTGTCGCTCAGGCCCGTGGCATCCAGCGCCTGCTGCAGGGTCTCAAGCGCAATATCCTCACGTCCCAGGGCCAGGTTGTGCCGCAGGCTCGCCGCCAGAATCACGCTGCGCTGCTCCAGCAGCGCGGCGGTGGCGAACCGCGTGGTCTCGCTGTGGTGGCGCAACGCCCGACCGTCGAGCCGCAGTTCACCGGCGTCGGGCACTTCCAGGCCCAGCAACAGGCGGCCAAGGCGGGTCTTGCCCACCCCGCTGGGCCCACAGATGCACCACCACTCGCCGGGGCGGATATGCAGATCCAGCCCATCCAGCACCGGCGGCTCGTCCAGCCCCCGGCGCAGCACCAGCCCCCGCCCCTGCCAGCAGGGCTTCGGCAGGGGCTGCGCGGCGGCGTCGGGCGCGGCCGGGGTCTCGTCGGGGCGCAGGGCGCGCAGGGCCACCCGAATGCCGCCCCAGCGGCGCACGGCTGGACCCAAGCCAGTCCAAAGCCCCGCGGCGGCCACCAGACCCAGCGCCGACATGGCCAGCCAGGCGGGCGCCAGCGCGGCCTGGCGAGCCCAGGCCAGCAGGCCGATCAGGGCCAGGGCGAAGCCGAGCTGAATCAGCGCATCGGCCCCGGCCGCGGCGCGCAAACCTTCGGCCTCGGCCCCATCGAGCCGCTCGGCATCCGCCGCCAGGGCCTGACGTTGGCGCTGGGTGGGGTCGGCGAGCTGCAGCTCTCGGTGGGCGCTCAGCAGATCGGTCAGGCGCACCCGGTGGCGGTTGCTGCCCAGGGCGAGCCGCGCCTCCGGGCCCTGCCGGCGCCACAGCAGCCCGGCCAGCACCAACAGGGCGAAGAGCAGCGCGCCGAGCACCGCCAGCGCCGGCGCCGCACCGGCCAGCAAGCCGGCCAGCAGCGCGAAGACACCACCCGCCAGCAGGGCGGCGAGCAGCGGGATCAGCACCGTGGCGTGCACCTGCTCCAGGCGGCCCACGTCGTCCATCAGCCGCACCAGCGCCGGGCCGTCGCGCAGGCGCAGCAGCCGGGCGAAGGGCCGGGCGGCCAGGCGCCGGAACAGCCGCTCGCGCAGCCGCGCGAGAATGCGGAACACCGTCTCGTGGACCAGCAGCCGCTCCAGATAACGCCCGGCGGTGCGGCTCAGGGCGAACAGCCGGATCAGGGCACCGGGGGCGAAGATCTCCAGGGTAATGGCCGCGCCCAGGGCGGCGGCAGCGCCGGCCAAACCGCTGGCGGTGATCAGCCAGCCGGCGCTGGCCACCAGCCCCACGGCGGAGGCGGCGGCCAGCACGGCCAGAGCCGTGGCGGCCAGCAACCAGCGACCCGGGCCGGCATGCAGGGCCCGCAACGCCCGCCACTCACGCCACACGGTGCAACCTCCCCTGCCGCAGCTCCAGTTGCCGATCGCTGGCCGCGCCCGCCGCAGGGCTGTGGCTGAACTGGATGATGGTGATCCCGCCGGCCAGGCCGCGCAGCACCCGCAGCAGCCGCTGCTCCGCGGCCGGGTCCAGGCTGGCGGTGGGCTCGTCGAGGATCAGCAGCCGCGGTTGCGGCAACAGCGCGCGGGCAAGGCACAGGCGCTGGGCCTCCCCGCCGGAAAGCCCCCCGCCCCGCTCGGCCAGGCGGGTATCCAGGCCCGCGGGCAGCAGGGCCAGCGCCCGGCCCAGATCCACCCGCGCCAGCATCTCCCGCAGCGCCGCGTCAGCATGCCGCCCGCCCGGGTCCAGGTTGCGCCGCAGGCTCGCCGGCAGCAGATGCGGTTGCTGACCCAGCCAGCCGCAGGCCCCGCGCAGATCCGGCGCGGGCCAATCGGCCAAGAGCCGGCCGGCCAGCAGAATGCGCCCCGCCTGGGGAGCGAGCCAGCCGAGCAAGGCTGCGGCCAGGCTGCTCTTGCCGCTGCCCGACTCGCCGCGAATGCTCAGCCACTCACCGGCCGCCACCTCCAGGTTCAGCCCTTCGATCACAGCCTGTTCGCTGTCGGGCCAGCGCAGGGCAAGCCCTTGCACCAAGAGCGCCGGCGCCGCCCGCAGGGTTATTGAGTGCGGCTTTACCTGTTCTTCCGCCGGCGCCTGCGCCAGCAGGGCCTGCAGCTCGGGGGCGGCGGCCAGGGCGGCGGCGCGTTCGTGGTAACCCGCCGCCAGGCGGCGCAGGGGCTGGAAGAACTCCGGGGCCAGCAACAGGATCAGCAGGCCGGACTGAAAGCCGAGCTCGGGTGCCGGGCCGAAGGTGATGAACCCGAGCAGCGCCATGCCGATGTACACGGCGAGGGTCGCAATGGCGATGGCGCTGAAGAACTCCAGCACCGCCGAGGACAGAAAAGCCACCCGCAGCACCTGCATGCTGCTGCGCCGATAGGCCTGCGCGGCCGCCCCCACCCCCGCGGCCTCGGTCTGCGCCCGGCGCAGCAGGCGCAGAGTGGGCAGGGCCCGCACCCGGTCCAGGAAATGCGCCCCCAGGCGCTGCAGGCGGTCCTGCTGCTCGCGGGCCAGGGTGCTGGTGCCCAGGCCGATCAGGGCGCTGAACAGCGGAATGAGCGGCGCGCTCAGCAGCAACAGCAGGCCGGCGAGCCAATCGAGCATGAACACCAGCAGCAGGATCAGCAGGGGCTGGACCAGCGCCCGGGTGCGGGCGGGCAGGTATTCGCGAAACCAGGGCCCCAGGGTCTGCAGCTGCTCGCCGAGCAGGGTGGAGAGCTCCGCCGGCCCCTGGCGCAGCCGCAGGCGCACGGCCGGGTCCAGGGCCAGGCCATGCAGCGCGGTGCGCAGCCGGGCGAGGATCCGCCGGGCGGCCTGGGCGGCCAGGTGCTCGGTGCCGGCCTGGAGCAGCGCGCGCGCCACGGCAATGGCGAGCAGCCCCAGCAGGGGGGCGCCCGGCAGGTCCGGGCCGAAGGCCAGCGCGTTCAGCGCATGGGCGAGCAGACTGAAGAAGGCGAGCAGCAGCAGGCTGTCGAGCACCGGCAGCCCATAGGCGGGCAGCCACAGGGGCCGGCCGGTCTGCCCGTTCAGCCAGCGCCCGGCGGCGCGGCGCTGCGCGCGGGCGGCCCGGTCCCGGCGGACGGCGGCGAGCTGATCCACCGCCGCCGCCTAGTGGCCGTAGCCGCCGTCACGGCGGACCTTGCCGCGGAATACCCAGTAGGTCCAGGCGGTGTAGCCCAGCACGAAGGGGATCACGAACAGGAAGCCGAGCAGCAGGAAGAGCTGCGAGCCGGGCGCGGAGGCCGCGTCCCAGAAGGTGTAGTGCGGCGGCACGGCATAGGGCCACATGCTGATCAGCAGGCCGATGTAGAACAGCAGGAACAGCACCATGGTGGCGACGAAGGGCGTGCCCTCCTGGCGCTTGCGCAGGGCGTGCCACAACCACCCGCAGACCCCCAGGGTGGCCGCCGGGAACAGCCACAGCACGTGAGCGTTGCTCATCCAGCGCTGGAACACCCGCTCGTGGGCGAGCGGCGTCCAGACACTGACCACCACGAAGAACACCAGCATGCCGGCCACCAGCCAGGGCGTGAGCCGCCAGGCCCAGGCCTGGGTTTCGCCCTCGGTCTTGAGCAGGGTCCAGGTGGCGCCGAGCAGCGCGTAGCCGGTGACCACCCCCAGGCCGGTCATCACGGTGAACGGCGTCAACCAGTCCAGCGCCCCGCCCGCGTACTGGAAACCCTGCACCTCAAAGCCCTGGATGTAGGCGCCCACCACCGCGCCTTGGGCGAAGGCGGCCACGGTGGAGCCGATGTTGAAGGCGTGGTCCCAGAGGTAGCGGGAGGTTCGCGCCTTGAAGCGGAACTCGAAGGCCACACCGCGAAAGATCAGCCCGGCCAGCATCAGGAACACACCGATATAGAGCGCGGGCAGGAACACCGCATAAACCATGGGAAAGGCGGCCAGCAGGCCCGCCCCGCCCAACACCAGCCAGGTCTCGTTGCCGTCCCACACCGGGCCCACGGAGTTCATCATGTCGTCACGGGCCTGGTCGCTGGGGGCGAAGGGGAAGAGGATGCCCACCCCCAGGTCGAAGCCGTCCATGAGCACGTACATCAGCACCGCGAAGCCCAGGATGATCACCCAGATCATGGTCAGATCGATCAGTTCCATGGTACGTCGCTCCTTAGTGTTCGAACGGGGTGTCCACGGCGGACAGGGGCCGCTTGGCCCGGCCGTGCAGCGCTTCCTCGGGGGTGGCCGCCTCGGGGCCGGCCTCCATCACCCGCAGCAGGTAATACAGACCGGCGATGAAGATCACGGCGTAGACCAGGATGTAGCCGATCAGGGTGAACAGCGCCATGCCGCCGGTGAGCGAGGGCGTGACGCCGTCCTCCACCCGCATCAGGCCGTGCACCAGCCAGGGCTGGCGACCGGTCTCGGTGACGAACCAGCCGGCCAGCACCGCGAGAAAGGGCGCGGGGATCATCCAGGTATAGAGCCGCAGCAGGCGCCACGACACCTGCAGCCGCCCGCGCAGCAACTGCACCAGCCCCGTGAGCGCGGCGAGGATCATCAGCAGCCCCAGCCCCACCATCACCCGGAAGCTCCAGAACACCGTCGCCACATGGGGGCGGTCCTCCGGCGCCCACTCCTTGAGCCCGCGGATCTCGCCGTCCAGCTCGTGGGTGAGGATCAGGCTGGCGCCCTTGGGAATGCCGATCTCCAAGTGGTTACGCTCGCCGGACTGGCTGGGCAGGGCGAACAACAAAAGGGGCGCGCCCCGCTCGGTCTCCCACACCCCTTCCATGGCGGCGACCTTCTGCGGCTGGTGCTCGAAGGTGTTCAGGCCGTGCATATCGCCCAGAAACAGCTGCGCGGGGGCCAGCACCGCCATCAGCACCACGGTGATCGCCAGCGCCCGGCCGCTGGCCACTTGTGCGCGGCCCTGGCGCAGATACCAGGCCGACACCCCCAGCACCACGAAACCGGCGGTGAGGAAGGCGGCGGTGGCGAAATGCAGGAAGCGCCAGACGAAGGAGGGGTTGAAGATGGCCTCGCCCCAGGAGGTGAGGTGGAAGATGCCGTCGCGCAGCTCCGCGCCGGCGGGCGTCTGCATCCAGCTGTTGGCCGAGAGTATCCAGAACGAGGAGATGAGCGTGCCCAGCGCCACCATGCAGGCCGCGAACAGGTGCATGCCCGCCGGCACCCGGTGGCGGCCGAACAGCAGCACCCCCAGGAACACCGCCTCCAGGAAGAAGGCGGTGACCACCTCGTAGCTGAGCATCGGGCCGAGGAAATTCGCCGCGGCGTAGGAGAACACGCTCCAGTTGGTGCCGAACTGGAAGGCCATGACAATGCCCGAGACCACCCCCATGCCGAAGACCACGGCGAAGACCTTGGTCCAGAAGCCCGACAGGGCTTCGTAGACCGGGTTGCCGGTGCGATAGAGCAGCGCTTCCAGGAAGGCGATGAAACTCGCCAGACCAATGCTGAACACGGGAAAGATGGCGTGGAAGCTCACCACGAAGGCGAACTGGATGCGGGAGAGCAGGACCGGATCGAGTTCCATGACAGAGGGCTCCAGGCAGTGGTAATCCCGGCGACCCGGCGCAAGGCAGCCATGGGGCCGCAAGCAAGGCTGAACAGACGGGGTCTGTCTGCGCGCATCGATCAAGATGCCCATTCTGGCATATGGGTATGGCAAAGTCCGCTCACGAAGATGCGCAATGCGGAAAACCACCCATGAGTCTTACCCAAGATTGCCCCTGCGGTTCCGGGGGCGCCCTCGCCCACTGCTGCGGCCCGATTCTCGGCGGCGAAGCGCCCGCCCCCACGGCGGAAGCGCTGATGCGCTCGCGCTACAGCGCCTTCGTGCTGGATAACACCGCCTACCTGCGGGAGAGCTGGCACCCCTCCACCCGCCCGGCGGCGCTGGCGCCGGGTGAGGGGCCGAACTGGCGGGGGCTGACGATAATCGCGGCGACCGGGGCGGCGGAAGACGATACGGGCGAGGTGGAGTTCGTCGCCCGCTTCGAGGAAAACGGGCGTAAGGGTGTGCTGCACGAAACCAGCCGCTTCGTGCGCGAGGGGGGGCGCTGGTATTACCTGAGTGGGGAGATCCACCCGGCGCCTGGGCGCAATGCGCCTTGCCCCTGTGGGAGTGGGGGGAAGTTCAAGCGGTGTTGTGGCATGAACTGACTATGCATTCCTCAAGGCCCCGAGCGTTACTCAGCACCACGCCAACATCCGGGGACCACAGCGTTTCCTACAACGAGAACGCTGCAACGATATGCAGAGCAACCAGTCCAGCGAACCCCACAGCATTGTATTTCAATCTGCGGCCAACGGGCCTTACTCGGAACTCTTTGATAATTAGCGCCACGGCAAAGACCGCAACGACGCATCCAACGACGGGGTTGAGGAAGAGCCTGTAAAACCAAGCCCCGAGCAAGGCATCGGGTCGCTCGTAGAAAACTGGACCATGCGATATATCACCCTGCTCGAACAGCAAGTAACCCGCGGTGAAGAGCCAGAATATGTAGGCAAACCAAACGCAGGAAACCAGCAAGAACAGATTGAAAATTTTCTTTACGCCGGACATCTCGCCCTCATGCTGTGAACCACATCCGATACTTCGCCTATTTTATTGGGTCACCCCATTTCTGAGCCGGTCGGAAAGCACATTTTCCAAGAACGCGTCCGGTACTCTCCGCACTTTGCCTTTCACTGAGAATCCACCGATCTGATAAGAAGGATCCTCAAGCGGAACCGTCTTCATACTGAGGCTGTGCAGCACCGTGTGGGCACTGTCCACAAGCGAGAAGTCGAGATCGATCAGTGCGCCTTCGTATCCGAGCGAGGTCCCTTTTACGACAACTGACGCATATTTTCCGACCAAGTCCATCGGATCGAACAGCCACCTGTGCCTCGCCGGATTCAGAGTTATCCACTTGGTCACAAGGTAGGACATGCCGCCATTCGGACCTACCGCCCCAGTATCGAATCTGTCCGACACCTGAATCCCTTCCACTCCCTCCTTCGGCGAGTCGCGAAAGAAGAAGCGGGCATTCTTCGCCATAATCACAACCATTTCTCGGGGGCGCATGTTGCTCTGTCCCCTTCCCTTGACCCGGTACTGAGTGACCAACGCATTCCTCAGCTTGAGCTCCGTGTACGTATCTGCACCACCACCGCGGCCTGCCTTCGCCAAATGAATGACAACGCTCTTTCCCTTGCCTCAGCACGACTCCAGGAACAGGCCGGGCGTTGCGCAGTCCATACGCCGAGTCACAGTAAGGTTCGCAAGCTCCGCATTCGCGGACTCTCTGTCGTTCCGCGTGGAGGTGTTGGACGTAATCTTCCGAGATACGCCCCAATGCAAGTGCTCAACGTCTATCCACCGCTTATGGTTGATGTCGGCGCTCTCGCCGTTCAGGCCTTCGTAATCCATGAAGATCGACATGATGTCTCCCGCGCGTATTGATATTTGGCAAGACGCGGGTTGACTCCAGGGAGGAGTGCTTGGCGCAGACTGAACAAGCCTGGTGTGAGGCGGGTCGCATCCTGCGCATAGTCCCTTCGGTCAGCCGCATCGTCCATGTTCCTTCGCAGCCTCGGAAACATTAGCACGCACAGTGCGCGCTAACCACGGAGCAATGGAAACCTGCATAGCACCGAAGCGGCGCAAAAGCTGACAACATGATCATACCGAGGACCCGCTTCCGCGATCCCCCTCCACAGGCGCCAACAACTCCTCCCCTTCCACCTCCGCCCGGTTCACCGCCGGACTCACCCGGTGCACGGCAAAGCACTCCATGGGCTCATGACGCACCGCCCGGCGGATCGCGTCCGGGTCTTCCAGCGCGGGTGAAAGCCAGGCCGGCAAACTTTCACGGGTCAGCACCAGCGGCATGCGGTCATGGATGGCCTTCGCCTCGCCGCGGGCCGGCTCGGTGATGATGGCCAGGGTGTCCTCGCCGTCCGCGCCCCGGGCGAGCAGGCCGGCGAAGGCGAGCGGGGTGCCGTCCCGGTGGTGGAAGTACCAGGGCTGCTTGCGCCCCTGCTCGCCGGTCCACTCGAACCAGCCATCGGCGGGCACCAGGCAGCGGCGGTGGCGGAAGCTGCCGAGGAAGTAGCGGCTCTCGCGCAGACGCTCGGCCCGGGCGTTGATGGGGGTGGGGGCCGAGGCGCCGGCCCAGTGGGGGTGGTAGCCCCAGTGGGCGTTGGCACCCACGGGTTCCCCGGTGTCGGAATCGGGGCGGATGATCGGCACCTCGCCACCGGGAGCGATATTGTAGCGGGGCTGCCAGACGAGATCCAGCGGCAGGCCCAGGGCCTGGGCGAGCTTTTTGGGGGCGGTGTGTAGGGCGTAACGGCCGCACATGGTGGGTATCCTCGGGGTTGGATGGGGGGCTCTCAACCCGCGTCGCGCCGTGCGGGTTCTATCGATGATCCCCCCGGCCCGCCTGGGACGGCTCTCCTCGCCAAGGCGTGATCTTGGCCAGCGTCTCGGACAGCGCCTCCTGGGCCACCTCGGTGTCGTAGGCGGCCTGGGCCCGCAGCCAATAGCCGTTGGAGAGCCCAAAGAAGCGGCACAGGCGCAGATCGGTATCGGCGGTAATGGAGCGCCGCCCCGCGACGATCTCGCCAATCCGCTGCGGTAGCAGACGCGGAACTGGCCGTTTATATGGATGCTGCACCGGCCCACGCGGCTGCCCTAGAGCGGTTTCAACCGATTGCCGGGTGGCACGCGGAGGTCTTCAGGCCGATTAGCGATCCGGAGTTCATCGGCCGCCGGCACCAGAATTGACGCACGAGTCACCTTGATTTAGCTTCCGAGGTGCGGGATGCACAAAAAGAATCAAGAAGCAGGGAGTAGCTTCATGCCCAAGGCCAAACAGCTGGTTGTCGGGGTGAACGCCCTCAACAGCGCAGGCTCACGCCCGGTCCCCATTCGCGAGTTCTGTGCCCGGCCGGAGAACGTGAAGCTGGACGGGATCTGCAAATGAGCCCGAGCGAAGATACAGGACGTCGGAGCGGTCTCACCCGAGGAATACTGGCGTATCTGACCGGTGACATCCTGTTCTCGGTGGCGATGATCGGCGCGCTGCTCACAGGTCTCTACTTCTGGTCGATTTGGCCTGCACCAGGCGTTGCGGTTGTGGGTTCGGCGGCCGCCTTCGCGGTGCAAAAGGTCATGAGGCCCAAGCGTTGATGCCCGGAGCAACCGCACCATGAATGCCCATAGAACCTGGCTGGCCATCCTGTTACTAGTGGCGGCAGCCGTCCTCTGCGGTGTCATAGGCTGGCTCGGCCACCCGGCCATACTTCAAGCCATAACCGATCGAGCCGCCGTGAACTTGCGCGCGAGCAGCCTGGACGAGTTGATGGCCCACCGTGCGGCCACGGCCGGCGGATTCATGGTAATTGCCCCGGCGTTGCTTTTCTGGTGGTCTCGATGCGGGTATCGAATGAAACCCCTGCGGTGGCTGGGCGTTGCCTCCTCGGCCACCGTGCTGGTGGTGCACCTCATCGGCATCCGGCTCATGGCTGGGCGCCTGAGCTTGGCCGACGACGAGCGCTCGGCGCTGCCCTTGGCGTTGAGCGATGTTGTCTTGCCGCTCGGTGCCGCTCCAGTGCATTACCTGCCTCTAGTGAGCGGCGCGATCATGCTGGGTTTTGCAACCATCCAGGCCGGCCTGGCAACCAGGACATCCGCTACAGCAGCGTCGCGACCCTCGCCTCTAGATACTCCGGCGACGGATGCCAGCGCTGATCCCGCGGCAGCAAAAGCTCCGCCCCCTCCAGCTCCAGCAACTGCCCGTTGTCCGGAATCCGGCGATCGATGACCTTCGACACATGCCACCGGTAGTCCGGCCCCGGGGCGATGATCCCGCGGTCCATAAGCCGGTGAAAGGTCGGCGAAAGGGCAATCCCGTTGCGTGGGCTGTCGTTCCCCGTCTCGCTGAACGGCACGATGTGCGCCGCCCCCACGTCGTTGCTCATTGGCCGCCTGCTGCTCCCGGCGGGCGGCCGCGGTTCGTTCGGACGCTTCTTGCGCGCGAACTTCCATGGCGGCGGCGAGCTGGCGCATTTCCCACTCTAGGTAAAGCCGTGCCCCCAACCCCGTCAGCGCGTTTGCCAAAAGCACCCCCGCTGCAATGATGAGCACCCATTGCCAAGCCGGCCGCGCTGTACGCGGCCGGCTGCGACCAACCCGTTCCAGCGCATCTAAATTCGGTTCAATATCCATGGTCCTGATCTATTCCCGTGGGTACCCCTGGCGGCCGGGACGCTGCCCTCTTGGCGAACTGCCAAGAAATCCTTAGTAGTTGCCTTCTCGGCCAACGTGTTATCGGGCGGCGGGCCATCCCATCATCATGCCAATTCCCGAATCACCTCACCCTCGTCCAACTCACCCATATCGAGCTCCACCTCGGCTTCTTCGGCCCCCTGCACTTCCACAACCGGCTTGCCCCTGGCCTCCGCCACCAGCCCGGTGAGCGCGGCCATGCGCGCCCGATAGAAGGCCTCGAAATCGTCGTTGCGCAGATGCTCCGGCTCGAGCAAATGGCCGCGGAGCATCTCGTCGAGCGCCATCGTTGACGCCGGGCGCCGTCTTTTAGGGCGTGTCGTTCATCTCCTTGAGCAGCCGCCAGGCCATGGCGCCGGTGCTCAGCACGATCAGGATCAGCAGGGTCCACAGGGCGTAGCGCGCCCACGGGGTCGGCGGCGGGGGCGGATGCAGGCGCTGACTGCCGCCCAGCTGCACAGGCTCGCCCAGGCGTGCCTGTGCAGCGCTGCCGTTGAAGGTCTCGATCAGCTGGCGGCTTTCGCGGTCCTGGCGGGCACGGTGGCTGCCCCAGGCCAGGGTGAAGGGGCCTTGGCCCTGGGCGACGAAGGTCAGTTGGTGGGGCTGCCAGCCGAATTCGAAGCTGGCGTCGGCGCCCAATGCACCCGCCGGGTCGGTGCCGATGCGCCACAGCGGATCGTCCACCACCCGGTTCAGCTCGATGCGCCGCTGTTCCAGCCGCCGTCCTTCCAGGCGCAGGTCGTAATAGACCCCTTCGCCCCGTCGTTGCCAGTGCTGTGCGCTGCGTGCCCTGGAGCTCAACCGAATCCGCGCCAGAGTGTTGTCGGGGGTATTCGCCACCCGCACGGCGCGTACGGGCAACTGACCGCCGGTGTCCAGTATCAGGGCCCCGTTCTCGGCGCGCGGCTGCGGCTGCGCCGGCGTCCAGCGCAGGGCGCGGGCGAACTCCCGCGGGGCGTAGTGGCCGGTCACGGCTTGCAGTTCACGCGCGTGCAGGGCCGGCGGCCAGTGGATACGCAAGAAGCCGCCGTCCACGGCGGTGGGCAGTTCGATGCGTTGCTGGCGCAGGCGATGGCCCTGGTAGTCCAAGCTTACCAGGGGGGCGCCGTCGCTTATCGTGCGCCAGCGGCGTAGATCGTCGCTGAACTCCACGCGGGCGTGGGCGATGACGTCCTTCCCCGGCTGCCACTGCAGGGTCAGGGCGTCTAACGGCCGGTTTGTCCGCGGCAGCTCGATGAGATAGGCCCACAGCCGCGCATCGCCGTCGCCTTCGCCGTCCTCCACGTCCACCGCCGCCGAGCCGCTTTCGGTTTCGATTCGCAGCCGCAGAGCGGTCCGCGTGTCGGCATCGGCGCCGCGGCGCAAGGGGAAGAAGGGCAGCGACCGGCTGTGGTCTTGGCTATCGAGTGCCGCGGCGGGCTGGCGCAGGGCGTAAGGCACGGCCTCCCCGTGGCGATTGAATACCCGCAGGTCCGCCAGTCCCGGGTGCACCGTCTGCCGGTACGCCTCGATGGGCAGCTGCACTGAATGCATGCCCTGGGGCGACTGCAGTTGCAGAGTGCGGCCGTAGGCGAAGTCCTCGGGGGTCAGGGGCCGGTCGGCGGCCAGAGTCATGCCCTGGGCGACGCTCGCCAGCAAGGCCAAGGTCAGTGCCATCTTCATCGGCTTGCCTCCCGTGCACGGTTCGGCGGCAGGGGCGCGAAGTAGCCCACGGCCAGTAGCAGCAGACCCACTCCGGTAAACGAGACGATGCGCGCCAGGGTGCCGGTACCTGCCAGGTCCACCAGGAACAGCTTGACCACCACCAGGGCGCAGAGCCCGGCACCGGTCATCCAGGTTCGGCGGGCGCCGCGGCGGTGGGCCCAGCCCATGACGGCGAAGGCCAGCAGGCTCCAGGACAGGGACCAACTGGCCTGCAGGATCACCGATTGCATCAGCGCCGGTAAGCGGTAGGCGACGTCGGCCCAGTAATGCACGCTGCGGGCGATCATGGCGCTGAACCAGACAAAACCCAGCAGGGCCGGTGCGCCGGTGCCGGCCCACTCGGGCAGGGCGCGTCCCCAGGCGGTGTTGCGTCCAGCCAGCAGTTGGCGGAGGACGGCCAGTGCGGCCAGCAAGGTGGCGGCATCCAGGGGGTTGAGCAAAGGCACGTAAGGCAGCGGCCCCGGGGCGCCGGAGCTGGTGAGGTTGGCACCTAGGCCCCAAAGCAGCAGCCAGCCGGCCAGGGGGTAAGCGGCCAGCTGCCGGTAGCCCTGGGCGGTATCGTCGGTCGGCCGGCTGACGAGTATGCGGTTGATCAGCGCCAGGGACACGGCCGGCACCGCGCCCCAGGCGGCCAGCGGCCAAGCGCCGCCGGCCACGCCGTGCAGCCACCAGCTGACCTCCCAGCTCAGCCACAACACACCCAGCCACAGACCGGCGGCATGCAGCGGCGCCAGCAGCGTGGGCGGCAGGTCGTCGCGGCGCTGTTGGAGCACCGCGTAGTGAATAGCGAAGGCCAGCGGCCAGGCCAGATAGCCCAGCGCCCCCAGCGGGTGCTGCCGGTATAGGGCGCCGTAGTCCAGGACCGGGGCCAGCGCCGTCAGCGTCAGTGCCCCCATGACCGGCAGTAGACCGACGGCCGGCCAGCGCAGTGCCGACCAGTGCAGCGGCCGTCGCAGGCTGCTGGTCAGCAGCGCGGTAACCGCCAGCACGGCCAGCAAGGCATTCTGCCGGTAGGGCTGGGCGACGAATTCCTGGATTTCCGCGCCGGCGCCCGCTATCCACCACAGCAGCCCCCAGCCCAGCAGCACCGGGGGCAGCCAGTACCAGTTGTGCGGGTAGTTGCGCCGGTGGCGGTGCAGGTACCAGCCGCTGAACAGCGCCGCCAGGGACAGCAGCAAACACCCCAGATACACCGGGTTGAGCAGCGGCAGGCTGGTCTGGCCGTAAGCCACATCCACGGCGAAGAAGGGCGCGGCGACCAGCTGCAGCAACAGGGCGAAGGCCAGCGCCAGGCGGCGGCGCTGGCGGATCGACACCCAGGCGATGCCGGCACCCTCCAGGGCCCAGGCGGCGGCGGTCCAACGGCCTTCCACCGCCAGCGGTATCGCCAGGGTGGCGAAGGCCACTCCCAGGGCCAAGAAGGCCTCCACCAGGGAACGCGCCGTGGGCGCCAGGCGCCGCCACAGGAGCGTGGCCAGGCACAGGTAAAACAGCCCGGCGACCGCGGCGCTGATCGCCAGGCCGTATTGGTGATGCTGCACCATGCCCGCCTGCAGGCTGAAGCCTAGCACCGGCGTACCGAATATCAGGGTGCCGTCCACCAGCCCGGTCAGCCGGGGTGGCTGGCGATGGGCATAAAGCAGGGCGATGGCAGTGTAGAGCAGTACGTGGGCGATCAAGAAGAACTCCGCGGTGGCAAAGTCCGTCTGCTGGTAAGCGCTCAGGCCCCACGCGGTGCCGATGCCGAAGGTGAAGGCAAAGCCCAGCAGATTCAGCGACCGCCAAGCCTTGAACCAGGCGATGGCGAGGATGGCGGTGTTGAGGATCAGGTAATAGCTGAACAACAACACGTGGTTGCCGTCGCCGGTGCTGGTGAGCACCGGCGCCAGAAAGCCGCCCGCCACCCCCAGCATGGCCAGCCAGGGCGCGTTTTGCAGCACGGCCAGGGCCACCGCGCCGGCGGTCAGGCCCGCCAGCAACAAAAATGCCGCGGCGGCCGGGATCAGATGGTAAAGCTGCAGGGCGGCGAAGCTGGTGAGGTAGACGATGCCGATGCCCGCGCCCTGCATCACCAGGGCATAGTCCCGGCGCTTATGCCGCAGCCGAAAACCGATGATCAGTAGCGCCAGGCCGCCGGCGGCGGCTCCCATCAGGCGCAGTTCGATGGGCATCATGCCTTCTTCGGCGGCGTACTTGAGCAAGAAGGCTACGCCGAAGAACAGCACCACGGCGCCGACTCGGGCCAGGGTATTGCCGCCCCGCAGCCAGTTCCAGGCGCGCAGGACGATATCCGGCGCGGCTGGCGGTTGCGGAGCAGGCGTGGTGCGGGCCGCGGGCCGGACCGGTTCACTGCGTAGGGGCGCCGGCTGTGGGGCGGGGTCGGGTTCGGGGCCCGCCGTCGGCGCCGGAGTCGGTGCGGGCTCGGGCTCGAAGGACGCCCGGGTCCGCGGAGTTTCGCGGGGCTGGGGACGGGGTGCGGCGGGCGGGGCCTGGCGCAGTGAGGCCATCTCCCGTTCCAGCGCGCTCAGGCGCCGGTGCAACTCCCCGCGTTTGGCCAGCCAGTAACCGCACACGCCCCCGGCAGCGCCGATTACGGCCACCAGACCGACCACCAAGACGATGATCTCGCCCATCCTTGCCTCTTTATTGTTTTGCTTGTCCTAATCCGGATTGTGGCATAAGTGAGTGGAGCGCGTGATCCGCATAAACGCTCCAGCAACCCCATCTACAGATCGGCGAATCGCACCGCTAGACTCTCCTCCTGACGCCAGAGCAGCAAGGCGTGAAGGTCAAGGTCAGCCTCGGTCTTCGCCGCCGGTTTTGCCCTTGGGGCGGGAGCTTCTGCGCCTCGACAAACTTGCGTCGGGCATAGGCCCAGCAGCCAGCATGCGTCAGATCGTACGCGCGCACCGACTGGGCGTAGCCTTCATAGCCGTCGGTGAGCAGCACACCGCCAAAGCCTTCGAGCAGACGCCGGGGCACGGCCCCGGCACGGCTCGAGGCGCGGCGCCCCGGCTCGGTGTTCACCTGCACGGTGGTCTCGTCCATGTGGATCAGGGGCGCCTCGCGCAACTGCGCCCTGAACTGCTCAATCAGCGGCTCGATCAGCTCGCCGGCTCCCAGCATCCAGCGCGCAAGCGTGTTGCGCGAGAGCGCCACGCCCATGCGGAGAAAGATCTTCTCCTAGCGGTACAGCGGCAGACCGTCGGCGTACTTGGCCGTGGCGACGGTGGCCAGCAGGGCGGGGCTCGCATTGCTCTTGGGCAGGGGCTGGGGCGGCATCGGCGCCTGCACCACGCCTTCTTCGCATTGCTTGCAGGCATATTTCAGCCGCACATGGCGGATGACCTGGATCTTGGCCGGAATGACGTCAAGCTGCTCGCTGACGTCCTGGCCGATCACGGCAAGCTCGAGGCCGTCCTCGGTGCGGCGGCGCTCGTGCTCAGGCAGTTCGTGGATAATCTCGACCCGGGACAGCTCGGAATGATGAGAACCCATTGCCAAGCCGGCCACACTGAACGCGGCCGGCGGCTGCCAAGCCGCTCCAGCGCATCTAGATTCGGTTCAATATCCAAGGCCCTGCCGTGCTCCTTTACTGGCTTGTGCTGCCTTGCCCGTCTTCACTGGATCGCCACCACTCCGCGGCACTTAGGGAACCCCGGACAGCCCCAGAACCGACTCCCCTTCTGGCTTCCTCGTGTGGAAGTCCGCAGCACCATCGTTACACCACATTTAGGACAAGCTGGTGCCCCCACGGCGCTTTCAACAGGCTGGGGTTCTGCCACACCGCCCTGCGCAGTAGCGATTGGAACAGTTTCTTGGGTAGGCGCAGCCACTTCAATCGCGACAATGCCTCGGCACTTGGGGTAGCCGGGGCAGCCCCAGAACTGGCCCCCTTGGTTTTGCCCGCGTTTTGATGTGCGCAAGACCATCGGCTTGCCACAACACGGACATAGGGGCGCGCTCTCCGGTGTATCAGCAGGCGCCTCCACTTTCGTTGAGACAACGTCGTTACTCGGCTCAGGCGGCCTCTCTTCCTGCTTCGCCACACCAAATTTGGCTCGATAGTCGATTTCCAGCGGCACGTGGAAAGCAAGCAGCTTCCGGCCAATGTCGACAATCGTGTCTTTCTTCACCCACCTTGGCAGCGAGCCCAAAATCTCGACCGTGCTCGCCTGTTCATTTTGCTTTTCGTACTCGCTAAGAAACGCATCCGCCTTGATGACCAAGTCGGTGTCGAACAACTGCGGGTCTGGCCGAATCACACGAGTTTTCGGGTCCACCAAGACCGCCGTCTTGATCGTGGGCTTCATAACCACACCCAGTCTTCGCGGCGCCAACCCCTCATCCAGGATCAATTTCTCGAGGATGCGCGCCTGCCGTTTGGCTTGCTCGATGGGAGATGGCATCGCGTGATAGCGATTCTGGGACCAATACTCGAACTCGCCGCGCGGCGAGATCCTGAAGCCGTTGAGGTACGACTTCGACTCCAGAATCCAGAACTCCATGAAACGGTTTATCAAGAGATGGTCGATCTGGGCCACTTGACCCTCATGCTCGATGCGCAGGTCATGAATCAGGACCCGATTAGGGTGATCCTTGATGGCACCGTCGAGATAGAACGCGCACTGGCGCTCCCCCTTCGCGCCGCGGCGTATGGCATACATTTCACGCTGTATGGCCTTGCGGGTTCCGTCCGCCAGACCAGGAGAATCCAACAAATCTTGCAGCTGATTTAGTGCCACGGGCATGTGGTTTTTTTCTTTTAGGATCATTGTTCTTTCTTGATGCCGAATCGCGCCACATGTAACCACGCGTGCGCACCCCTGCCAAGCAGAGCGCATACATGCCCTCACGCATCCTTGATCCTCTACCCAGGCCAGGTATACCGTCAGACAGTCGCCCCCCCCCTGGGGGCATGAAGTGCAGTACCAACTAATGAAAAACAATCTCCCCGAATATCTCGCCACTGGCGAACCCGCGCGTCTAATCCCTGTAGTGGCCGACACCAGCCGCGAACAGCGCTCCGCCTCCGTCTTGCTGGCAGGCATGCGCTCGGTGTTCGAGCTGCGGCAAGCGCTGCTGCGTTCCATCGGCGTCCGCGTTGGCAGCCGTGCGCGCCTCGAGACCTGGACCGAAGTGACTTTCGCAAAAGGCGACAAGCCGAAGAAAAACGACAGGCCAGATGGGCTGCTGGTGCTGCACACCGGCAAGAAAGTGTGGCGGGCGCTCATTGAAGCAAAAATCGGCAACGCCGAATTGGATGCTGAGCAAATCGCTCGTTACGTACAGCAAGCGAAGCAACACAACATCGATGCCGTCATCACCATAAGCAACCAATTCTCGGCGCTGCCAAGCCATCACCCAGTGTCGCTCCCAAAGAACGCCACCAAGGGCGTCGAGTTGTATCACTGGTCATGGATGTCCATCGTCACCCAGGCCACACTCCTGCTGGATCGGGATGCCGTGGCTGACGAAGACCAAGTGTTCATCCTTCGTGAAATCCTCCGCTACTTCGAGCACGATTCCGCCGGCGTCAGCAAGTTCGACCGGATGAACCGGGAATGGAAAGACGTGGTGAGCAAGGTCCAAAGCGGCGCCCCTCTCGCCAAAACCACGGACGAAGTGCAGAACACCGTTAGCTGCTGGCACCAGGAGCAACGGGACGTGTGCCTGCTGATATCGCGCCAAATCGGCGAGAATGCCACGTTAAAACTCAGCCGTGTTCACCGCAGCGATCCATTGCTGCGGATTAAGGACGATGCCGGGAAGCTTGCGAAGGACAAGGTGCTCGAATTCGCCCTGGATGTGCCCAACGCAGCGGCGGATTTGGAGGTGGTAGCAGACCTGACCAAGCGGACCATAACCTGCTCGATGAAGCTCGCCGCCCCTGGCGACAGGAAGAGCACCAAGGCACGGGCAAATTGGCTGGCTCGGCAGCTCTCCAAGGCCAACCCCCAAAGCCTGTACGTGAAAGCCACGCGACCCGGACGCGCGGGTGATACTCAAGCACCGTTGGCCGAGGTGCTGGAGAACGGCGCAGCACTGGACTCCCCGAACTCCGCGGTCGTGGCGACAGGCTTCGAGATTTTCTATCTCGTCGATCTGGCCGGCAGGTTCGCCGGCAACAAGGTTTTCATCGAACAACTTGAGCAGGCCGTACCGCATTTTTATGAACAGGTCGGCCAACACCTCCAGGCTTGGGCGCCTCCGCCCCCCAGAATCCAACGCCACAAGGATGCCGCGGAAGAAGCAGAGATGGCTGAAATCGGCGCAGCGACGGACGCTTAAGGGCGCAAAAGAAACATCTTGAAAGCGGGACTCTACGAACAAGTCGTCGACGCCGAATTGCGCCGCGCGCTGGAGGAGTTGTCCGCCCAAGCCAGTGAGCGTGATCTCGACCCGGCGGAAAGCCACCAGATACTCGCGGCGCACCTCACGCGCCTTATCGAGGCCGTCCTCGCCAGACAACCAAGCAAAAGCCGCCTGAATGATCAGCTGGCGCTTTGCAACCAGCTCATAGCGCTTTTGGCAGATGCCGATCCGGGCTTTGAAGTAGAAAAGTCCCAATTGGCTGAGCCCGTGCGCCAGCTCATGTCAGTCGGAGAAGAGGCGCCCGGTTTCAAACGCCCGGACATTCCCCTAACCGAATCCGGCCTCCTCACCGGCACCCGGCTGGACCCCAGCCTCCTCTCCCAACTCAAAAAGGAGATCCTCGCCGCCGATCGCATCGACATCCTCTGCTCCTTCGTAAAATGGAGCGGCATCCAGCTACTGCTCGAAGAGCTGCAGACCTTCTGCCGTCGACCAGACACCCAACTGCGCGTCATCACCACCAGCTACATGGGCGCCACTGACGCCCCGGCCGTAAAGCTGCTCGCCGAGCTACCCGGCGCCGAAGTGCGGGTCTCCTACGACGTACAGCGCACACGCCTACACGCCAAGGCCTACCTGTTCGAGCGCGACACCGGCTTTGGCTCGGCCTACATCGGCTCAGCCAACCTCTCGCGCCCGGCACTCACCGAAGGGCTGGAGTGGACGGTAAAGGTCAGCGAGTACGCCAGCCCCGCCATGTGGCGCAAGGTGGCCGCCACCTTTCAGACCTACTGGAACGACCCCGAGTTCGAGCACTACGACGAGACCGAACACCAGCGCCTGATCCAGGCGCTGCGCCGCGAGCAAGGCAGCTCACGACCAAACGACACTCACTGGCAACCGGCCTTCGATCTGCGGCCCTACCCCTTCCAGGAAGAAATCCTGGACCAACTCGCCGCCGAGCGCGCCGAGCCGGGTCCGCATCGCCAACTGGTGGTCGCCGCAACGGGCACCGGCAAGACCCTGATTGCCGCCTTCGATTACCGCCGACAGGTGAGCGCCAACGGCGGCCAATACCCGCGGCTGCTGTTCGTCGCCCATCGACGTGAGATCCTGCAGCAGGCCTTAGCGAGTTTCCGGGCCGTGTTGCGCGACCAGAATTTCGGCGATCTGTTCGACGGGCAGAACGAACCCGCGCAAGCGGAGCACCTGTTTGCCTCGATTCAGACGCTGCATCGTCGGCGGCCGTGGGAAGCTTGGGCAGCGGATGCCTTCGACTACGTGGTGATCGACGAAACCCACCGCTCGGCCGCGGAGAGCTATCAGGGCCTGCTCGACACGCTGCGACCGCAGATCCTGCTGGGTCTCACCGCCACACCCGAACGCGGCGATGGCGAGGATATTCTGCGTTACTTCGACAACCGCACCAGTGCCGAGATTCGTTTACCCGATGCCATCACACGCCGACTTCTGGTGCCCTTCCACTATTTCGGCGTCAGCGACTCGGAGGACTACAGCCAACTGACCTGGGAGCGAGGCGGCTACCGCACCAAAGAGCTCGATAACCTGCTCACCGGCAATGAAGTGCGCGCCGCACTGGTCATCAAACAGGTGCACCAGCGGCTGATGAACCCGCACCAGGCCCGAGGCTTGGGCTTTTGCGTCAGTGTCGCTCATGCCCGTTTCATGGCCCGTTGCTTCAACAAGGCCGGGCTTCCGTCCATGGCACTATCCGCAGACTCGCCCGCCGAGGAACGCAATGGCGCGCGACAACGTCTCCAGCGCCGCGAGATCAACTTCATTTTCACCGTCGACCTCTACAACGAGGGCGTGGATATCCCCGAGGTCGACGCCGTTCTGTTCCTGCGCCCCACCGAGAGCCTGACCGTATTCCTTCAACAGCTCGGTCGCGGCCTGCGCCTAACCGAGGATAAGGACTACCTGACCGTGCTGGACTTCGTCGGCCAAGTGCACCGAAACTTCCGTTTTGACCGGCGCTTCCGGGCGCTGCTCAGCAACCCGCAGCAGAGTGTGGAGAAGGAAATCGAAGCGGGCTTTCCCCACCTGCCCGCGGGTTGCAGCATCGAGTTGGAGCGTGTCGCTAAAGAGCGCGTGCTGGCGAACGTTCGCCAATCGGTGCTGCGCAACCGTAGCCACTTGGTGCAGGACATCGCCCGGTTCCGCGCGGACACTGGTCGGTCGCCGTCCTTGCCGGAATTCCTTCGGGTACAGGGGTTGGAGGCGGACGACGTCTACCGGCGGGACTCCTGGGCACGCTTGTGCGTCCACGCTGGGGTGAGAGAAGACTTCACCGCACCCGACGAGAAAGCTTTAACCAAAGGGCTGCGGCGCATCCTGCATGTGGACGACCGTTTACGGCTGGATGCTTGGCAGCAGTGGCTGACCACCGGCGACGATTCAGAACATGCCGCGTTGGTTTTCGGCCTGTGCACCGCACTCACCGGCAACACGCTGAAAGCGGAAACGTCAGCGGAGGTACGGGAATGGCTACAGCACAACCCGGCGCTCGAAAGCGAACTGAAGGAGCTGCTTTCCTGGCGGGTAGCCATTCCAGAGAACCGGCGTGTCCGGCAGCCGGAGCGGACGCAGGATCTGCCGCTCGTCCTCCATGCCAGCTACACCCGCGACGAGGTACTAGCCGCGGTTGGCGAATCGACCTGGGAGCGGCGTGCCGAGCTCCGCGAAGGCGTGCGTTATTGCCCGCACTTAAACGCAGACCTGCTGTTCGTCACCCTCAACAAAAGTGAACGCGACTACTCACCGAGTACCCTCTACGAGGACTACGCCATCAGCAACCGGCTGTTCCACTGGCAATCGCAGAGCACAACCAGCGACACGTCACCTACCGGGCGGCGCTACATCGAGAATGCCGACGGCCACCGGATTTTACTGTTCGTACGGGAAGACAAGAAGCGCAATGGGCTTGCGCAGCCTTATACCTACGCCGGACCGGTGCGCTATGCCCGGCACGAAGGAAGTCGGCCGATGAGCATCGTTTGGGAGCTTGAGGAGCTACTGCCAGCGAAGTTGCTTCGGAAGTGGCTCCGGCTGGTGGCTTGAGGAGACACTGATCGCTCGCTTTGGCCAAGTGCGCATGAAAGTTGACGCACTGCTCATCTTCTTCTAATTTCTGTGGCCAGTATAAAAACAAGACAAAGGAGTGTCTTGATGAACCCCGCCCGTGCTGTCTCTCTGACCGGCGATGCCATTGCAGCCTACAACTCGATGAAGGCTGCCAGCGCTGACCCGGAATCCCTCGCCAAGGAAATCGCCAAGTGGTCGCCTGACATAGTGCTCCGCGTCATCGCTCACGATGCCGGGCGGGCCCTGCCCTTGGGAAACTATTTTCTCGGTGCCGGATTTAATGTGCTGGACCCCAATGTGTGGAAAGGCATCGCGCTGATGAAGCTGCGAATCGAGATCGACAAACTGTATGAAACGGCGGCAGTAGATTTTGATGAAATGACTACTCTTCGCGTTGATTTGGGGCGCAACCCGGCCCGAGCACACCAAATGATCATCGTCTACAAGTTGCGGCAGCGGGGACGGACAGGGAAATGAACGCGCTACCAAGAAAGATACTGCTGACCGCGACCGTGGCGTTATTCGCGTTGGGCTGCGCATCCGCCCCCGAGAAGGCGGCGCTTCGCGAGGCCTTGTTCGAGGAAGACTATGCGCGCTTCGAGCCGCTGTATCTCGCGGCGGCGAACAAGAACGAATTGCGCCGGGAAGATGGCGGACGCATCCCCTATCTCGTTCTCAGTCTGCTGGCCTCCGACCCCCGCTTCTTTGAGCTGATCGTACAGCACGCCGACCCGGATTTTCCCGGCACGGATGACACCACGGCGCTGTTCGATGCCGTGGCGTATTGCGACCAGGCGCGAGTGGGCGTCCTGCTCGCGAAGGGTGCCGATGTGAACTATCGCTCGTCGGTTTCCGGCCTCACACCGCTGCACATGGTCGCCGTTACCGACTGCCTGACCCTGGCCGAGCGGTTACTGGCCGCCGGCGCGGACAGGAACGCCGAAACACGCGACGGCGATCGCCCCGTGGATTTCGCCATACGCATGGGCCAGGAGGCGATGGCGAGCAGATTAAGCTCCCCCGCCAAGTAGACCGCTCCAAACTGGAGCCCACGGCGCAGCGGATGAAGTGTTCGAGCAGGGTACGCTCGCCTAATGCGCCTCCTCCCAATTCTCCCCCACCCCCACGTCGACGACCAACGGCACCTTCAACTCCGCCGCTCCCGCCATAAACTCCTTCACCTTCCCGGTGATGACTTCGACCTTCCCCTCGGGGACTTCCAGTACAAGTTCATCATGCACCTGCATCACCATCCGCACATCCGCATGCTCCGCCTCCAGCCAATCATGCAGCCGAATCATCGCCCGCTTGATGATGTCCGCCGCCGTCCCCTGCATGGGCGCGTTGATCGCGGTGCGCTCTGCATACTGTCGCCGCTGGCCATTGCGTGAATTGATCTCCGGCAGATACAGCCGCCGCCCGAACACCGTCTCCACGTACTCATCTTCATGGGCCTGCTTGCGCGTGCGATCCATGAACTCCCGCACCCCGGGGTAGCGCTCGAAGTAGCGGTCGATGTACTGCTGCGCGGTGCCCCGCTCCACCCCCAACTGCTTCGCCAACCCAAAGGCACTCATCCCGTAGATCAGCCCGAAGTTGATCGCCTTGGCATGCCGACGCTCGTTGTCGCTCACCTCCTCCGGCTTCTTGCCGAAGACCTCCCCCGCGGTGGCCCGATGGATGTCCTGGTCTTCCTGAAAGGCCGCCAGCAGCCCTGGGTCCTCGGACAGATGCGCCATGATCCGCAGCTCCACTTGCGAATAGTCCGCGGCCAGCAGTTTGCAGCCCTCCGCCGGTATGAAGGCCTTGCGGATGCGCCGGCCTTCCGGGGTGCGCACGGGGATGTTCTGCAGATTGGGCTCGGTGGAGCTCAAGCGCCCGGTGGCGGCCACGGCCTGCTGGTAGCTGGTGTGCACCCGCCCCTGCTCGTCGCGCAGCTGCGGCAGCTTGTCGGTGTAGGTGGATTTGAGCTTGCTCATGGCCCGGTGCTCCAGGATCAGCCGGGGCAGCGGGTAGGTTTCGGCCAGCTCCGCGAGCACGTTCTCGGCGGTGCTGGGCTGGCCCTTGGGGGTCTTGGCGACCACGGGCAGACCCTGTTTCTCGAACAGGATCTCCTGGATCTGCTTGGGTGAGGCAAGGTTGAAGGGGCCGCCGGCCTCTTCATGGGCCTGCTTCTCGATCTCGGCCATCTTCTCGGCCAGCTCCTTGCTCTGCACCTGCAGCAGCTTGCCGTCGATGCGCACGCCGTTGCGCTCCATGCGCGAGAGCACGGCGATCAGCGGTATTTCGATCTCGTCATAGACCCGCTGCAGGGGGGCGATGGCCTCCAGGCGCGGGTGCAGGGTGCGGTGCAGGCGCAGGGTGATGTCGGCGTCCTCGGCGGCGTACGGCCCGGCCTCGTCCAGCCCCACCTGGTCGAAGCTCACCTGCTTGGCGCCCTTGCCGGCGATGTCTTCGAACTTGGTGGTCTTGGCGCCCAGGTATTTGAGCGCCAGCGAATCCATGTCGTGGCGGGTAGCGGTGGAATCCAGCACATAGGATTCGAGCATGGTGTCGTGGCGCACGCCGCGAAGTGCGATGCCGTGGCGGGCGAGCACGCTCATGTCGTATTTGAGGTTCTGCCCGACTTTCCCGCGCTTGGGGTCTTCCAGGATGGGCTTGAGCTTGCCCAGCACGTAATCCTGCGCGAGCTGATCCGGCGCGCCCATGTAACGGTGCCCGAAGGGCACGTAGGCGGCCTCGCCCGGCTCGATGGCAAAGGACACACCCACCAGGTTGGCCTGCATGTAGTCCAGGCTGTCGGTCTCGGTGTCGAAGGCGAAGAGCTCGGCCTCAGCCAGGCGCGCCACCCAGGCCTCGAACGCGTCCTCGGTGGTGATGGTGCTGTAGTCCGTCTCGCCCACCTCGTCGATGGCGGGCTCGGGCTCGCCGGCCTCGTCCTGCTGCTCTTTCAACTGGCGCAGCCAGGTGAGGAATTCGCAGCGCTGGTAGAGCTCGGCCAGGCGCGCATTGTCCCGCTCTTTCAGGGTGAGATCGGCGTGGGTCAGCTCCAGCTCGCAGTCGAGCTGGATGGTGGCGAGCTTGCGGGAGAGTGCGAGCTGCTCCAGGTTCTCGCGCAGGCTCTCGCCCACCTTGCCCTTGATGGCCTCGGCCTGCTCGATGATCGCATCCAGGCTGCCGTATTCGTTGAGCCACTTGGCGGCCGTTTTGGGGCCGACCTTGGGGACGCCCGGGATGTTGTCGGAGCTGTCGCCGACCAGTGCCAGGTAGTCAATGATGCACTCGGGGCCCACACCGAATTTCTCGCGCACGCCGGGGATGTCGAGCTTGGTGTTGCTCATGGTGTTGAGCAGGGTGATGCGCTCGTCCACCAGCTGGGCCATGTCCTTGTCGCCGGTGGAGATCACCACGTCCATGCCCGCATCCCGCGCCTGGCAGGCGAGCGTGCCGATGACATCGTCGGCCTCCACGCCGGGGACCACCAGCAGGGGCATGCCGAGCGCGGCCACCAGTTCTTTCAGCGGCTCGATCTGGGCGCGCAGGTCGTCGGGCATGGGCGGGCGGTGGGCCTTGTACTGGTCGAACAGCTCATCGCGGAAGGTCTTGCCCGGGGCGTCGAAGACCACGCCGATGTGGCTGGGCCGGTACTCGGCGAGCAGCTTGCGCAGCATGTTGAGCACGCCGTAGATCGCCCCGGTGGGCTCGTTGCGGGAGTTGGACAGGGGCGGCATGGCGTGGAAGGCGCGGTAGAGATACGAGCTGCCGTCGACCAGGATCAGGGGGGCTTTGTTCGTCATGGGTGGCGTGTCTGCGCTGTGTCGGTGTGCGAAGCGCTCATTCTGCCATGCCGACCGCCCCACCTGTAGGAGCCGCTCTTATAGGTGGGGCGGGGAGGAATCAACGCCGCAGCGGGAATGTCTCCCGCACGAACCGGAAGTAATCGAGCATATCCCGGTAGCGCCGCGAGCTGAGCGCCCAGAGCGCCAGCACAGGCGCGCCTATTGCGTGTAGTTTCAACGACCGCGGACCCTCCAATCCCAGTGAGGGCAAGGCCAGCACCAGACAGCACGCAGCGAAAACCATCATGGCCTGACGGGCGCACTCATAGCCACGACACACGGCGACCGCCACCAGCGAGAGGACCACGGAGCCACCCAGGCAGGTGAATACCAGCGGCGCGGCCGTCTGCTGGTAAGAGGCACCGGGAAAATAGACGAAAGCTACGGTGAACGAGGCACCAACCAGGGCAAGCAGCACCGAGAAAAAGGCAAAAATGAAGATGGGAAAGTAGCGCAGCATCCAGCGGCGCCAAAACTGCAAGGGGGTCATCGAGCAGCCCCCTCATAGAGACCCACAGCAATGCCGTTTATTAAGCCTGAATGCGCGCTCCCACTGAAACCGAGCGACGCTCCCAACACATCCCGTAGTTGATGCCACGTCGCCTTACGGATCTCGGTATTGGTGTATCGCTTGGGCAAAATGCCCGCACTGCGCATGTCCTTCAGAACTTTCTCTGAAACCCTGGGGTTCTTCAGGCTCTGCAGTTCTCGTGTCAAACGGGCTCGTTCTTGCCGGTTCAGGCCTCGTAGTATCTCGGGGATGTTTTTGCCGGTCGTACGGCGCAATGTCAAAACAGCACGGATGGTCGACGAAGCAGTCGACGCCACCCCCGCCAAAGAAACGATGTCCAACGCGGCTGACGTGGTGACATACCAAGACTGACTGTCTAGGTATCGGAGATACGGCAGCTCCTGATACTCCATTGTAGTGCGGACAACTCCGTTCACGCATTGAGCTGTGGTGGCGACTGCCGCGCCTACCGTAAGAACTATTGCAGCAGTACTCGCGCCACCGGTCAGTGGGATTACCGTTGCAGCACCTACCACCCCGATCCAGCCAAGTATGGCACCGGCGCAACTGACCCCGGCGGCGACCGCCTCGCCAACCAGGCGGGAATCACTCTGGTCCACTTGGAGTTGTCGCGCGAAGTTCTCTAGGCTGCGCTGCTCCGGCACCGCCCGCAAAACTATCTTGATCGGGGCGGACCGACACAAGGGGCGGAAAGGCCGAAGTTCAATGGCGTTCAGCCGCTCATCGAGGTAGACGACACCGGCGCCCACCAAGGCGGGATCGGCATCGATCGCGGCGTACACACGCGCCACATCAAAACGTGCCAGCGCGGCATCACGCAAGATGGCATCTTTGGGCCGAAGGGAAGGGATAAGATCGTGTGCGGTCGCACTCATGGGCATCTCCTTATGCCGTTGTTATTCCTTTAACGATGTGCCGGCCCAGTTTACGTAGCGCCGGTGGGCGCCACAAGCCAGCGGCGAGGGGCCTGCCCCCCTGTAGGAGCGGCTCATGGTCACACTTCCGTGCGCCACGCCCGTTCCCCCGCTGTACCCTCCCCGTTACAATGGGCTCATTATCTGTGGGGGATTAGCCACTTCGGTGGCTGGCAACACCAAACATGAAGAAAATTCTCGTCGTTCATTATTCCCAGACCGGGCAGCTGGACAGCGTCATGCGCTCGGTGACCGGGCCGCTGGAAGCCGCGGAAGACATCGAGGTCCATTACGAGGACCTGCGCCCGGTGAAGGACTACCCCTTCCCCTGGGGCATGTACGACTTCGTCAACGTCTTCCCCGAGTGCGTCTACCAGGACCCGCCGGCGATGCGGCCCTTCGGCTTCGACCCGGCCACCCGCTATGATCTGATCATCATCGCCTACTCGGTGTGGTTCCTCTCCCCCTCCCTGCCCATCACCGGCTTCCTGCAATCCGAAGAAGCCGCGCGGGTGATGAAGGACACGCCCGTGGTGACGCTCACCGCCTGTCGCAACATGTGGCTGCAGGCCCAGGAGAAGGTCAAGGCGCGCTTGAATGAGGTGGGCGCGAAGCACAGCGACCACATCGCCCTGGTGGACCGTGGCAACAGCCTGCAGACCTTGGTGACCACGCCCCGCTGGCTGTGGACCGGGCGGCGCAATGCCTTCTGGGGCATCTTCCCGAAAGCCGGTATCGCCGAGGAAGACATCACCGCCGCCGCCCGCTTCGGCCATGCGCTGCGCGATGCCCTGCGCGCGAACCGGCTCACCGGCGAGGCGCCGGTGCTCACGGGCCTGAAGGCCGCCCCCGTGGATGAGCGGCTGATCGACGGCGAGCGCATCATCCTGCGCAGCTACATGACCTGGGGGCGGTGGGTGCGCCGCCGCGGCGCGCCCGACGACCCGCGCCGACGCCCCATTCTGCGCGCCTACATCGCCTTCATGTTCGCCATCGTGCTTACAGTGGTGCCCATCACCGTGACCATCCGCACCCTGCTGCGCCCCTTCCAGCGCGAACGCATCGCGGCGGCGCGGGCCTATTTCGAGCAACCCTCGGGCGCCGACACCGCCCGAATGGACGAGTACCGATGAGCTACATCACCCGCATCAGCGCCTTCCTGCCCGGCGAGCCCATCGACAACGACACCATGGAATCGGTGCTGGGGCTGGTGGGCGGCAAACCCTCCCGAGCACGCAAGGTGGTGCTGCGCAGCAACGGCATCCAGACCCGCCATTACGTGATCGACCCGGCCACGGGCAAGCCGCGCTACAGCAATGCCGAGCTCACCGCCGAGGCGGTGCGCAAGCTCGCCGAGCAGGGCGCGGACCTGAATGGCGTGGACCTGCTCGCCGCCGGCACCAGCACCCCGGACCAGATCCTGCCCAGCCACGGCGTGATGGTGCACGGCGCGCTGGGCAACCCGCCCTGCGAGGTGGTCAGCCCCTCGGGCGTGTGCGCCTCCAGCGCGCTCGCCTTGAAATACGCCCACATGGCGGTGAGCGGCGGCTTCAGCCAACAGGCCGTGGCCGCCGGCTCCGAGGTGGTCTCCACCTTCATGCAGGGCAAGAACTTCCAGGCCGAGTCCGACAAGCGTCTCGCCGCGATGGAGCGCCACCCCGAGATCGCCTTCGAGAAGGACTTCCTGCGCTGGATGCTCTCCGACGGGGCCGGTGCGGCGGAACTGCGCCCGGAACCCAACGCCCAGGGGCTTTCCCTGCGCATCGACTGGATCGAGCAGCTCTCCTACGCCAACGAGCTGGACGCCTGCATGTACGCCGGTGCCCGCAAGGAAGAAGACGGCCGGCTCACCGGCTGGCGCGAACTCGCGCCCCAGGCCTGGCTGGATGAATCCATCTTCGCGGTGAAGCAGGACGTGCGCCTGCTCAACCCCAATGTCATGCCGGTGACCGTCTCCCGGGGCCTGGCGGACATGCTCAAGAAACACCCGCTGCGCGTGGATGAGGTGGACTGGTTCCTGCCCCACTACTCCTCGCACTACTTCCGCCAGAAGGTCTACGACGCCCTGGTGGCCATCGACTTCGAGATCCCCGAGGCGCGCTGGTTCACCAACCTGGAGCGGGTGGGCAATGTGGGCGCGGCGTCCATGTACATGATGCTCGACGAGCTCTTCCACAGCGGGCGCATCCGCGATGGCGACGGCATCCTCTGCTACGTGCCCGAGAGCGGGCGCTTTACCAGCGTGTTCATGAAGCTCACGGCGGTGGTGCGATGAAGCGCGAGGACGTCCCCCAGGAAGGCAATGCCACCCTGGGAGGCGTGCGCAAGGCAGTCTACGCCCAGGACGAGTCCGGTCGGTTCACCACCGTGCCAAGCCGGGGCTGGGCGGTGGAGGAGACGGTCACCACCATGGCGGTGGACCTGTTCCGCCAGCAGGCCGAGGCGGCCCGCCAGCGGGTGCTGGAAGGCAAGGCCTCGCCGCTGGCGTTCCACATGTACAACCGCCGCATGGACGCCACCGTGCTCGCCCAGAGCACGGGGCTGTTCGGCTGGCAGGTGCGCCGGCACCTCAAACCCGGGCCCTTCCAGCGGCTCAACGCCAAGAAACTCGCCCGCTACGCCCAGGCCCTGGACCTGAGCATCTCGGCGCTGAAAACCATCCCCCAGGAGCCCCTCGCCTGATGCAGATCGATTTCCCCCACCGCCACGCCGGCCACTGCGAGAGCGGCGTGACCGCCAATCTGCTCAGCCACCAGGGCCTGCACCTCAGCGAACCCATGGCGCTGGGCCTGTCCTCCGCGCTGGTGTTCGCGCACTTTCCCTTCATGCGCTGGGGCGGCATTCCCATGACCGCCTATCGCATGTTCCCCGGCGCGGTGATCAAGGGCGTGGCGAAGCAGACCGGGGTGAAGATCGCCGAGGAGCGCTTCAAGGACCGGGCCGCGGCGAAAGCCGCGCTGGATGCGCATCTCGCCGCCGGCCGCCCGGTGGCCCTGCGCACCAATGTCTACTGGCTGCCCTACTTCCCGCCGGACATGCGCTTTCACTTCAATGCCCACAACATCGTCGCCATCGGCCGTGACGGCGATGACTACCTGGTCAGCGACCCGGTGTTCGAGGACATCCAGCGCTGCGACCCGGAGGGCCTGGAGAAGGCGCGCTTTTCCCTGGGCCCCTTCGCGCCCAAGGGGCTGATCTACTACCCCACCGAGGTGCCCGCGCGCTGGGACCCGGCCAAGGCCATCCCCAAGGCCTTGAAGCGCACCTACAACGTGATGAACCGCACCCCCCTGCCCTGGGTGGGGCTGGGCACCATCCACCGGCTGGCGCGGACCCTGCGCAAGCTGGAGGGCCAGCCCGAGAAGGCCGAATACAGCCGCCAGCTGGTGGGCAGCATCATCCGCATGCAGGAAGAGATCGGCACCGGGGGCGGGGGGTTTCGCTTCATGTACGCCGCCTTCCTGCAGGAAGCCGCCGAGCTGCTGCAGCGGGAGAATCTGGCCAAGGCCGCCGACGAGATGACCGAAGCCGGCGATGTCTGGCGCGAGTTCGCCCTGCTGGGCGCGCGCTATGTGCGCCAGAAGCGCGCACCGGCGCTGAGCCAGCTGGCAGAGTGCATGGAGCGCGCCGCGGCCCAGGAAGGCAAGGTCTATCCACGGCTGAAGCACGGCTGACCGGCCGGCGGCGGCATCGAGGCGAAACGGTATCACCATGCCCCAACGCTGGTTGTTCATCCTTTTTTTGCTGCTGGGCAATCCGGCGGCCCTGGCCGGCACCGCCACGGGCGACTCCTGGTTTCTGGACAGCACCGCCGTGCTGGTCGACAAGGAGGGTACTGAAACCATTCACAGCGTCAGCGACCCGGCACGGGCCGGCGATTTCCAGCCCTCGCCCGCCGGCCTCTCCGCGGGCTACACCCGACGCGTGCACTGGCTGCGGATTCGTCTCGCGCCGCCGCCGGGCGGGGAGCTTCTGCTGGAAATCCAACCTCCCTACCTCGACGATCTGCGCCTCTACATCCCCGACGGAGTCGGTGGCTACACCCGGCACCAGACCGGCGATCACTACCCCTACGCCCAGCGGGCGATCCCCCATCGGGCCTACACCTTCCGCGTCCACTTCGCAAAGGCCGCGCCACAGACCGTTTACCTGCGCGTACAGACCACCAGCACCTCGCTGGCCTTCCCCCGGGCCTTCGTGCCGGATGCCTATGCCGCGCAGATCAGCACCGAGTACCTGCTGCTGGGCCTGTACTACGGCGCGCTGCTGGTGATGCTGCTGTTCAACCTCTGGCACGGCCACTGGCGGCACGACCCGGACCACCGGGCCTTCCTGTACTACCTGCTGGCGACCCTGCTTTTCATGGTCTCGCTCAACGGCCTGGTGGCACAGTACCTGGCCCCTCGGCACCCGGCGGTGGGCGATCACATGGTCAGCGCCATGCTCATGATCATCATCGCCGTGGCGGCGCATTTTCACCGCCGCATGCTGGGCGTCGATCGCTCGACACCGCTGCTCAATGCCTACTTCATCGGCATCATAGGCTTTGCCGTACTCTGCCTGCTGGCCTGGCCGGCGGGCTATTTCACGGAAGCGGCCCGCGTCCTGACCTTGATCACCCTGAGCTTCCCCCTGATCGGCATCGTCCGCAGCGCACTGCGATGGCGCCGTGCCGGCAGTGGCTTTCTCACCCTGGCCTACATCACCACCCTGACCTCCTACCTGATCCCGCTGCTGTCGGTACAGGGCCTGTTGCCCAACGGCCCGTGGCAGCTCTACGGCCTGCAGATCGGCGGCCTCGCCGCCCTGGGCGCCTTCAACTTCAGCCTGTTCGAACGCCTGCGCCGTCTGCAGGAAGAGCGGGACCAGGCGGAGGAGCAGGGCCAGCGGACGCGCATGGAACTGGAAACCGAGTACCGCGCCCGGCAACGCCAGAGCTCACTGATCGACATGCTGTCCCACGAGATCAAATCCCCCCTGTCGGTGATCCAACTGCGGCTGGGTGTCCGCTCGGCCTCGGAACGGATGCAGCAACACGCCCTGCGCGCCGCCCAGGCCATCAACGACATCGTCGAGCGCTGCGACTACGCCAACCGGCTGGATAATCAGGCCACTCAACAGCGGCTCGCACCCTGCGATCTGGCCGCCATCACCGCCGCCAGCCTGGCGCACCGGGGCGCCCAGGCGCGCACCGATGTGTGGCTGCCTCCGGGCCTGTCGACCACGGTGGAATCGGACCAGGCCATGGTGGGCGTGCTGCTGGGCAACCTGATCGACAACGCCTGCAAGTACGCCCCGCCCCAGGCGCGGCTGAGCATCCGGTACACGGCCCGCAGCGAGGACGGACGCGAGGGCCTGGCGCTGAGCATTGCCAACCCGACTCCCCTGCGCGGCCGCCCCGACCCCGACCGCATCTTTAAGCGCTACTATCGGGCACCCGGCGCCCAGGGCAAGAGCGGCTCGGGGCTGGGGCTCGCCATCGCCCAGGCACTGGCCGAGCAACTGCGCGGCAGCCTGGTGTATCAGCCCGAACAAACGGAGGTGGTATTCGAGCTATGGCTGCCCTATGCCGCATCCTGATCGTCGAAGACAACGACGCGCTGCGTGAGACCCTGAGCGAAGTGCTGAGCGAACAGGGCTTTGCGGTGGCCGCTATCGCCAGCGCCGAGGAATTGAGCGAGTCTCAGCCACAGCGCACCGACATCGCCATCCTGGACTTGAACCTGCCCGGCGAGGACGGCCTCTCCCTGGCCGCTCGGTTGCGCCGCATCCAACCCGGCATCGGCATCATCATCCTGACGGTACGCAACGCGGTCAGCGATCGCCTGGCGGGCTACGACAGCGGTGCCGACCTCTACCTGCCCAAGCCCATCACGCCCGAGGAGCTGCTGGCCGCCCTGCGCGCCCTGGCGCGACGCCTCGTCGCCGCGCGGACCCACCCCGACACCCCCCGGCTGGATGTGCCGGCGGCCGTGCTGCATACCACCGAAGGCCCCCTCAGCCTGCGCAAGGCGGAGACGACCCTGCTGCGGGCGCTGGCGCTCGCCCCCGAGGGGCTGCTGGAAACCTGGCAACTATTGGAGGCTCTGGGCAAGCCGCTGGACGAGTACGGCCGGCGCCAGCTGGCCGTGCTGGTCACCCGCCTGCGCGCCCGCCTGGAAGCCCACGGCCTGCCGGCCCCCTTCCTGCGCGCCGAGCGGGGGGTCGGCTATCGGCTGCTGTTCGAGATTCAGCTCGATTGAGCCGCTGCAATAATTGGAAACCTTGCGCCGTCGGACATGGCTAGTCTCCTTGTGAAGTAGTTCACATTAGAAGAATTCCGCCATGTACACGACCGGCTCCCCCGACAACGGGGCCCCAAGATTCTCCGCCACCCGCACCCGGCGCAAGGCGCTGGCGCTCACGCTGCTGCTGGCCTTGCCCTGGGCCGGCGCTGCCGCGCAAACGCCCAGCCAGGCGGACCTGGACGCCGCCGCCCGAGAGGCCGAGGCGGCACAACGGGATCTGCGCATCCGGCAACAGGAGCAACGCCGACAGGACCTGCAATCCGCCCAGCCACCCACCCGGCTGAAGGCCCCTGAACCGGAGCCGGTCACCCCGCGAGAGGGGCCCTGTCGGGACATTGCCTCCTTGCAGGTGGAGGGCGTCACCCTGCTGGAAGCGCCCACCGTGGCACAGATCACCGCGCGCTACGCCGGGCGCTGCCTGGGCGTGACCGAGATCGAGAAACTGCTCTCCGAGTTCACCCTGGCCTATATCGAGCAGGGCTACGTGGGCGCCCGGGTCTATCTGCCGCAACAGGATCTGTCCACCGGCGTACTGCGGGTGCAGGTGATCGAAGGGCGGGTGCAGGGCCTGCAGGTGGAGGACGGCGAGCAGGGCTCCATATCCCTGGGCAATGTCGCGCCGGGCATGGTGGGTGAGCCGCTGAACCTGCGCGACCTGGAACAGACCCTGGACCAGATCAACCGTCTGGCCTCCAATAACGCCAGCTTCGACATCCGCCCCGGCGAGGCGCCGGGGGACAGCGTGGTGGTGCTGAACAATGCCCCGAGCCGGGCCTGGCGCGTGCTGGCGAGCTATGACAATCACGGCTCCGAGAGCACCGGGCGCAAGCAGGCGGGCCTCACCGTAATGGTGGACAACCCGCTGGGCTTCAATGATTTCATCAGCCTGACCCACCGCCGGGCCGCCCCCTATGAATCGGGCGAGACCGCCTCGCACTCCACCAGCCTCTCCTATGTGCTGCCCTACGGTTATTCCACCTACAACCTGAGCCTCAGCCACTCCGAGTACGCCTCCACCTTCCTCGCCCCCAGCGGCGTGCCGCTGCACAGCCACGGCAACTCCGGCGCCGTCACCCTGGGTTCGGACCGGGTGGTCTATCGGGACGGGCGCAACCTGCTGCGCCTGCGCGCCGGCCTCACGGTGAAGGAATCGAAGAACTATCTGGAAGACATCCTGCTGGAGGTCAGCAGCCGCCGCTTGAGCATCCTGGACCTGGACGCGGACTTCAGCCGCCCCGTCGCCGGTGGGCTGTTCTCGCTGCAACTGGGGTTCTCCCACGGCCTGAGCAGCTTCAGCCCGCTGAAGGACGCCGAGAATCTGCCCGACTGGGCGCCAAGGGCGCAGTTCAGCAAGTTCCGATACGGCTTCGCCTACACACGGCCCTTCAGCCTGGGCGGCCAGAACTTCAGCTGGAGCTCCTCGCTGGTCGGCCAGAAGTCCGATGACGTGCTCTACGGCTCGGAGCAGATCTCCATCGGCGGCATCTATTCGGTGCGTGGCTTCACCGCCAACAGCCTGTCCGGCGATGACGGCTTCTATCTGCGCAACGAGTTGTCCCATACCCGGCCCTACGCCATCCCCAATGGCCCGGCCGGTTATCTGCGGCCTTATCTGGCACTGGACACCGGCCAGGTCCGCAACCGGGTCGACGGCGTGCCGGAAGGCAGCCTCACCGGCGCCGCGGTCGGCCTGGGCATCGGCCTGGGCCCGGTCACCCTGGATGTTTTTCATGCCCGTCCCGTCTCCCACCCCGGCTACATGGAACGGGAAAGCGGAGAGACCTGGTTTCGCCTGAGTGCGACGCTCTAGGAGAGTCATTATGAACCGTATCTATCGTCTCAAGCGCTCCACCCGCACCCAGGAACTGGTTCCGGTACCGGAGTACGCCCGCAGCCGCACCCGGGGCCTGCGCCACACCGCGTTGACGGTTCTGCTTGGCGGCACGGTGGGCTGGAGCGGACTGGGCGCGGCGGCCGACATCCGCGTGCACAGCGGCAATACCCGGGTCTTCGACGCGCCCAACGGGGTGCAGGTGGTGGATATCGCCACCACCAACGGGGCCGGTGTCTCCCACAACCGCTACACCCACTACAACGTGGATCAGCGCGGCCTGGTGCTGAACAACAATGCCCCCCAGACCCAAGCGGGGCCGTTGCAATCGCAGCTCGCCGGCCAGGTGGTGCCGAACATCAATCTGTCCCGCGAAGCGAACCTCATCCTCAACGAGGTGGTGGCGGCCAATCGCTCCCGACTGGAGGGCTATACCGAAGTGCTGGGCCGCACCGCCGACGTGGTGGTGGCCAACCCCTGGGGCATCACCTGCTCGGGTTGCGGCTTCATCAACACCGATCGGGTGACGCTGAGCACCGGCGTGCCCCAGATGGGCGCCGACGGCAGCCTGCAGGGCCTGCGCGTCAACCAGGGCGACATTCTGCTGGAGGGCGCGGGCCTGGACGGGCGCGACCAGAACATCCTCGACCTGGTGGCCCGCTCGGTGAAGCTGGACGGCCAGCTCAACGGCCAGGATGTGCGGATCATCACCGGCAGCAACGACTACGGCTACACCACCCGGGACGCCACGGCCCGTGCCCCCTCGGGCGCGGCGCCCAGCTACGCCATCGACTCCACCGCCCTGGGCGGCATGTACGCCAACCGCATCCGCCTGATCGCCACTGAACAGGGCGTGGGCGTGCGCATGCTGGGCGAGGCCGCGGCCAGCGCCGACGATTTCACCCTCAGCGCCGCCGGCAAGATCACCCTGCGCAGCAGCATCAGCGCCGAGCGGGATCTGGCGGTGCGCTACACCGGCCCCGCCAGCGGCGGCGCCGACGCGCTCGCCCTGATCGGCGGCGGCGCGTCTGTGAGCGCCAAGCGTGATATCGACCTGAGCACCGCCAACGGCGCCGGCACCACCCTGAGCGAGGCCAAGCTCAACGCCGGGCGGAATCTCGGCATCGACACCGGCAGCCTCAGCGACAGCGCCAGCGCCGGCAACACCCGCTTCGCCGGCGAAAACCTGCAGCTCAGCGTCAGCGACGCCGCCAGTCTGGACGGCAGCAGCTGGGGCGCTGGCGGACGGCTGCGCATGGACACCGGCGATCTGTCGGTGGGCGGCGCCGGCGCCACCGTCTACAGCGGCAGCGACGCCGATGCCATCGACCGCTCCATGGCGCTGATTGCTACCAGCGGCAGCATCGACCTGGCCAACGCCCAGGTAACCGCCGTGGGCACATTGGACATCCAGGCCGCCCAGGGCAGCATCACCACCGGCGCCGCCGGCCGGGTGCAGGCCGGCGACACCTTGAACCTCAGCGCCGCCGACGCGGTGAACAACGCCGCCGATCTGATCGGGGGCGCCGAGCTGAACCTGACCGCCAGCGATGGGCTGGCGAGCCTCGCCAACAGTGGTCGGATCGAGGCCGCGCAGGCGATGAATCTGGGCCTCGCCGGCCAGCGGCTGGATATCGCCAACGCCGGCGGCGGCGTCATCGTCGCCGACAGCCTGGCCATCACCGCCCGCGATCTGAGCAACGCCGGCGACGTGCAGGCCAGCCGGGGCACCACCGTGCAGGCCGACAGCTTCCGCAACACCGGCGCCGGCGCACGCTTCATCACCGCCACCGAGAACGGCCATGACGGGGCCCTTACCGTCAGTGGCGTGGTCGACAACCAGGGCGCCATGGAATCGGCGGGCAGCCTGAGCGTTACCAGCAGTGCCAATCTCGACAACAGCGGCACCATCAAGGCCGCGGGCAGTACCGACAGCCTCACCCTGAGCGCGGCCCGCATCGACAACAGCGGCTTCATCGACAGCGGCGGCAGCACCACGCTCACCGCCACTGCCACCAGCGGCACCAGCTTCAGCAACAGCCGGCAGATCACCAGCGCGGGCGCGCTCGGCATCAGCACCGGCGGCACGCTGAACAACACCGCCGGCGCCGGCATCATCGGCCAGGACAGCGTCTCCATTACCAGCGAGCGGCCGCTGTTCACCCTGAACAACGCCGGTCGCCTGCAGGCGGGCAGCACGCTGATCCTGGGGGGCGCCGGCAAGCTGGTGGCGCTGAACAACCAGATCAGCGGCGTGACCTATGCCGGCGCTGCCCTCACCATCACCGGCGGCCACCTGAACAACCAGGGCCAGATCGGCGCGGCCCAGACCAGTACCCTTCAGGTGGCCAGCCTGGATAACGGCAGCGTCGGCAATGCCGCCGCGCTGATCCAGGGCGCCACCGACAGCGGCAACAGCCACATCACGGTCAGTGGCGCGCTGAACAACCACGGGGCCATCGATTCCGGCGCCGAGCTGGGCCTGAGCGCCGGCGGCGCGCTGAACAACCACGGCCAGCTGCTTTCCGCCGCCAACAGCACCGTCACCGTCGGCACGGCCATGAGCAACACCGGCACCGTACACGCCGGGGGCCAACTGGATCTGGACGTCAGCAACGGCCTGAACAACCAGGGCCAGATCGGCTCGGTGGGCAATGCCCTGCTGCAGGCGGCCAGCCTGGTCAACGGCGCCGTCGGCAACGCCGACGCCCTGATCAAGGGTGCGACCGCCGGCGGCAGCAGCACCGTGACCATCAGCGGCACGACAGACAACTACGGCACGCTCGATTCCGGCGGGCAGCTCACGCTGAGCAGCGCCGGCGCGCTGGATAACCGCGGCAAACTGCTTGCCGCCGGCAACAGCACCGTCACCGTCGGCGCGGCCATGAGCAACACCGGCACCGTACACGCCGGCAATGCGCTGGATCTGGACATTAACAACGGCCTGAACAACCAGGGCCAGATCGGCTCGGTGGGCAATGCCCTGTTGCAGGCGGCCAGCCTGATCAACGGCGCCGTCGGCAACGCCGGCGCCCTGATCAAGGGTGCGACCGCCGGCGGTAGCAGCACCCTTAGCCTGGGCGGTGCGCTCACCAACTACGGCGCCATCGACGCCGGCGGCCAGCTCGGCCTGAGCAGCGGCGGCAACCTGGACAACCACGGCAAGCTGCTCGCCGCCGGCAACAGCACCGTGACCATCGCCGGCGCCATGAGCAACACGGACATGTTCCACGCCGGCAATGCGCTGAACCTCAACGTCGGCAACGCCTTGAACAACCAGGGGCAGATCGTGTCCGGCGGCGCCACCCAGCTGCAGGCGGCCAGCCTGGCCAACGGCCAGGTCGGCAACAGCGATGCCGTCATCGTCAGCGGCGCCGGCCACAGCCATCTCCAGTTCAACGGCGCGCTGGACAACCACGGCGCCATCCATGCCGGCGGCCGGCTGGATCTGGACGCCACCGGCATCACCAACCGCAACACCGGCGGCCTCTCCTCGCTGACCATCCTGGCGCTGAAAGCCCTGGGTGCCGGCGACATCGACAACTACGGCGCGCTCTACGCCGGTAATGCGCTCAGCCTCACCGCCTCCGGCGATGCCATCACCAACCGCGCCGGCACCGGCACCATGGACAGCGGCGGCAGCATCACCACCAGCAGCGCCAATTTCACCAATAACAATGCCGTGGTGGCCAACGGCGACATCAGCATCAGCACCAGCAACAGCTTCGTCAACGAAACCGCCGCCGGGGTCAGCAAATCCCTCAAGGGCGTCTCCCGCACCCACAACCACAATAACTCGCGAATCGCCGAGGAAGGCTCTCTCGACAAGGGCATGCACGCCTGGGTGCATGAGCAGGACTATTGGCGTGAAGAGCAGCTGGTGGGCATGACCGAGGCGCAGCTGAGCGCCCTGCCCAAGGCCCAGATCATCGCCACCGGCGCCGGCAGCCGCCTGACGATCAACTACGGCGCCTCCGGCCTGAACAAAATCGCGGTGCTGTCCGCACCCACGGTCAACATCAGCGGCAGCGGCACCTTCACCAACGAGGATCTGGCGCTGCTGGAGTACGAATACCGCCGCCGCTGGATCGAGATCATCGACGAGAAGAGCGGCGACGACCATTACGTCGCCTGGGCCCGCACCGACCCGGACCGTAACAGCTGGAGCGGCGACCCGGATGATGACAGCAACAACTCGGAGAACTGGGACCCGGGCTGGGGCTGGTCGCGGGTCGGCGGCAAATGGGGCGGTGACAGCTTCCCCGGCTGGCTGCGATCGGATGCCAAGGACGATGCCGTGGCCGGCGCCAAAAAGATCGGCACCAACACGATCAAGCGCTTCGGTGCCGGCATCTACGCCACCACCCTGAATTTCAGCGGCGGCACCCTGAACAACGTCAGCTCGCCCTATCCCAATAGCGCGAGCCACGCCATCGCCGGCGGCGCCCAGGGCGGCAGCAGCAATGCCACCAGCGCCAGCGGCAGTGCGCCCGGCAGCGGCGGCAGTGTCACGCCCGGCAGCAGCGGCGGCGTCTCCCCCGGCGGCACCGGCAGCGTCTCGGCGGGTAGCGCGATCCCGGTCGCCTCGGCGGGCGTGCTGTCCTTCGCGGGGGTGAACCTGACCCTGCCCACCAACCCCAATGGCTACTTCGTCACGGCCCGCGACCCCAATGCCAATTACCTGGTCGAGGCCAACCCGCGCTTCCTGGTGGGCGAGAACTTCGTCGGTTCCGATTACCTGTCGCGGCGCTACGGCTACAACCCCGACGACGTGCAGAAGCGCCTGGGCGATGCCAACTACGAGGCCTATCTGATTCGTCAGCAGCTGATTCAACAGACCGGCTCCAACGTGCTTCGCGGCTACGGCGATGAAGCGAAGCAGATGCAGCGACTGATGGACCAGGCCTACGAGCAGGGCCAGGCGCTCGGGCTCGAGTTCGGCAAAGCGCTCAATCCCGCGCAGATCGCCGGCCTGACGGAAGACATCGTCTGGATGGAAGAGGTGGAAGTGAACGGCCAGCGGGTGCTCGCCCCGCGGGTCTACCTGGCCGCGGCCACCCGCGACATGATCTCCACCGGCGCCACCATCGCCGCCAACGAGGTCAACATCAGCGGTGAGGGGCTGAACAATACCGGCGGCACCATCGAGGGCAGCGACTCCCTCACCGTCGCCACCACCGGTGATATCACCAACACCAGCGGCACCCTCAAGGGCGGCGATGTCAGCCTGACATCGGAAGAAGGCAGCATCATCAACGAGACCGTCGTGGACGGCTCGGGCGATGGCCACTCCTATGTCACCGACATCGGCAAGACCGCGGGCATCGAGGCCAGCGGTGATCTGACGCTGGATGCCGGCAAAGACATCAAGGTGGTGGGCGCGGATGTGCAGGCGGGCGGCGATGCCACACTCAAGGCCGATGGCGACATCAGCTTCGACACCATCGTCGACAAGACCACCACCACCACCAGCAAGGACAGCAAGCGGGTCATGGGCGGCGGCTGGTCCACCACCACCAAGACCACCGAGACCAATATCGGCTCCAACCTGAATGTCGGGGGCAACCTGAGCCTGGACAGCGGCGGCGACACCACCCTCGCCGGCAGCAGCGCCGAGGTGGGCGGCGATCTGGACGTCAAGACCGGCGGCGACTTCAAGGTCATCGCCCGCCAGGACAAGGTCACCACCCACACCGAAGAGAAGACCTCCGGTGTCGGCGTGGGTGGCGGCATGTACGGCACCCAGACCAAGACCACCGACGATTTCAAGGGGACCAACGTCGGCTCCACCCTGAATGTCGGCGGCAACGCCACCATCGACTCCGAGGGCAGCATGACCCTGCAGGGCTCGGACATGAGCGTGGCGGGCAATGCGGATATCGACGCGAAGGAAGGCATCAACATCCTCGACGGCCTGGACGAGCGTCGCACCACCACCCGCACCGAAACCACCACCTTCGGCAAGGTGGGCGGCAGCAGTGACAGCGACTCCGGCTCGCAGAGCGCCAGCGAATCCGCCAGCGGCCAGGGTTACGCCCAGGCCAACGCTTCGGCCGGTTCCAATGCCGAGGCCGAGGCCTCCGGTGACTTCAAGGTCTGGGAGAAGACCGTCAGCACCACGGAATCGGGCTCCAACACCAGTGTTGCCTCCAACCTGAACATCGGCGGCAACCTCAACGCCACCACCGAGGGTACGCTGAAAGTGCAGGGCTCCAACGTGGAGACCGGCGGCGACATGGCCCTGGACGCCAAGGACGTGCAGGTACTCGCCGGGCGCAACGAGGAATGGAGCACCACCGAGACTACCCGCACTTCGGTGGGCATTTACAATGACAGCAGCGCCGAGGCCTCCTCCGGCGCCCAGGCCAATGCCAATGCCGGCACGGTCGGCACCAACGCCGATGCCAATGCCAACGCCTCCGCCGAAGCCGACCACGTGACCACCATCGGTGCCCGCACCGAGCAGGAGAACAGCTCCTCCTACAGCCTCACCCATACCGGCTCCAGCCTGAAATCGGGCGGCAATATGTCGATCAAGGCCGAGAATACGGCGGAGTTCGAGGGCGCGAACGTGGAATCCGGCGGCAATATGGACATCAGCGCCGAGAACATCATCAACCGCGCGGCCCAGGATGTAACGCTGGAAACCTCCTCCAGCACCACTCAGACCATGGGTGTGTACCTGGGCGCCGATGCCTCGGCCGAGGCCGGTGCCAACGCCGAGGCGGGCAAGATGCGCCTGGGCGAGCACAACGCCGGCGAAGCCTCGAGCTCGGCGGAGGGCAATGTCAGCGCCGGACTGCGCTACAACCGGGAGGCGGAATCCAGCGTCCAGGGCTCGGTTACCAACCAGGTCTCCACGTTCAAGGCCGGTGGCAACTTCACCCGCACCGCCGAGGACACCATCACCGATCAGGGCACCCAGATCGAGGCCGGTGGCAACATCACCCAGTCGGCGCGGGAGATCCGCGAGGAAGCGGTTCATGACCGGACCTTCTCCAGCGCCAGCTCCTCCAGCCATGATGCCCGCCTCGGCATGGGCGCCAGCGCCTCGGCGGAAGCCGGCGGCAACACCGGCGGCGAGGCGAAAGCCGATGCCGGCGCGGGCGCGGGCTTCCGTGCGAGCTACGAGGGCAGCTTCTCCGACGAGAGCGCAGGCAGCAGCACCGCCGTCACCACCCGCTACAAGGCCGGTGGCAACATCAACTCCACCTCCGAGGAGAAGACCACCCTGGTCGGTACCCAGATGGAGGCGGACGGCGACGTCAACCTGAACGCCGGCTCGCTGGAATTCAAGGCCGCCGAGGACACCAGCTACAGCGGCTCCACCTCCCATGACGTCTCGGGCGAACTGAAGGTGGACGTGGTGGGCTCGCCGGGCGGCAGCCTGGAAGGCAGCTACGAAATGGGCAGCGAGGGCGAGCGCAGCAGCACCGCCCGCGCCGGTGGCATCAAGGCCGGCGGCAATCTCAACATCAAGACCGACGACGATGCCAGCTTCGAGGGCACGCAGCTCGAGGCCGGCAACCAGGCCAGCATCGATGCCGGCGGTGATGTGGAGTTCAAGGCGGCCCGTGACACCCAGTCCTCCAGCTCCAGCAACGCCAACGCGGAACTCTCGCTGAGCGCCGAGCAAGGCGGCGACAAGGGCGCCAGCCTGGAAGGCGGCTACGGCCAGGAGAACAGCGAGAGCAGCAAGGCCCGGGTGGGCAGCATCAAGGCCGGAGCCGGTGGCATTTCGATCTCGGCCGGCGGCGATGCGGACTTCGAGGGCACCAAGCTGAAATCCGATGGCGACACTGCGATCTCGGCCGGTGGCGACGTTCAGCTGCGGGCTGCGGAGGACAGGGAGACCAGCACCGGCTTCTCGGTGGAAGCCAGTCTGGGCACCGAGTCAGGCGATGAGGGCAGCAAGAAGAGCGCCAGCGTCGGCGGCAGCGTCAACCACAGCGACAAGATCGAGTCCACCACCACCGATATCCAGTCGGGGGGCACGGTGACGATCAGCGGCAAGACCGTGGTCGATCAGGAAGCCAAGATCAAGGGCGAGGAAGGCGAGAAGATCAGCGGCAGGGTGATCGAGAAGAAAACCCGTGACCGGGATATCTCCGTGGGCATCGAGGCCAGCGCCTCTGGCGAGAGCGAGTCCAAGAAACCGGAGAAGCCCAAGAGCGGCTCCAAGACCACGGATGACATCCCCAGCAGCAAGCCGTCCAGCAGCGACAGCGAGCGGCCGCGCTCCAAGACCACCGATGACGTGGCCGCCAGCAAGCCGGGCGACAAGCCGCTGAGTCAGTCGGACAAGGACAAGATCAAGCAGGATCTGCTGGGCAGCCAGAAGGAGTTGAACAAGAAGAGTCCGAAGCCGAAATCGACCGCGGCACCCAAGCCGAAGGCCGCACCGAAGGCCGCACCGAAGGGCGAAAGCTGAGGCCCCAGGGGCGGGGGCCCCGTGCCCCCGCCCGCTACACGAGCAGGCCCGGCTAAGCGCTCAGCACCGTCAGGTAAACGCCGCCGCCGGCGGCCTGGTTCACCTGCACCAGCCAGGGCTCGGCGGCCTCATCCGCCAGGTAGTCGGTCAGATTCCCGGCCACCGCGGTGGGGCAGTGCGGGCGCGCCGGCAAGGCCCATTCCACGGCCCCCGGCACGGCCTCGCGCCAGCCGGCGGCCGCATCACGGGCGGCTTCCGAGGCCAGCACCAGCCGCACCGCGCCCGCCATTCGCAGCCCGGCCAAGGCCGCGCGCGCTTTCTCGGGGTGCGCGAAATATGCCACCCACTCCAACCGCGGCCCCTCGGTGAGGGTGTCGTCCAGCAGGAACCAGTGGCTGCACTCGCCCAGCGCCGCCTCGGGCGGGACCCGCAGACGCCGACGCTGCGCAGCCAGCGGCCACACGCCCTCTTCCACCGCGCCCACCAGCGCCTGGGGCGGTCGTCCGTGATCCTTCAAGGCGGTCTCCAGCGCCACCTCCACGGGAAAGTCCCGCCGCGAGATGGTCAGATTCGGCCCCAGCAGGCCCAGGCTCTGGGCAATGCCGAAACCGGCCAGGGAGCCGGAGACATTGATGAAGGGAAAGGGCATGGGCGCCTCGCCCCGCTGCACCGCTTCCAGCATGGTCACGGTGTCGGCGCTGCTGCCCAGCGCCGTGCCCAGGTACACGCCGCAGTCGGGCTCGGGGCGCACCGCAAGGGCGCTGGCCCCCAGCAGCGCCAGCTGACTGAAGCGGGAGCTGCGCCGGGGTGCTTTCAGGCCAGCCTCGCGCAGGGCGGCACGGGTATCCCGGGGGGTGTCGTCCAGCGGCCATTCCAGGGCGGCGAAGCTGCGAATCCCCAGGCTCATGCCAGATACCTCACCACCAGCGCGGTGTTGTTGCCGCCGAAACCGAAGTAATCCAGCAAATACGCCCCCGCGCCCACGGGCTGTTCCTTGGTGAGCGGCGCGAGCCCCAGTTCCGGGTCGATGTGCTGGAAGCCCGCCGCCGGGGGCAGCACGCCCGCCTGCAGGCAGCCATGCAGGGCGATCAATTCGAGTGTGCCGCAGGCGCCCAGGGTGTGGCCCAGGCAGGGCTTGAAGGAGCTGAACGGCGGTGGGTCGTCGCCGAAGACCTGGCGCAGGGCCAGGCCCTCGGCGCGGTCATTGCTGGGGGTGCTGGTGCCGTGGGCCTTGATGGCGGCAATGGCGGCGGGCTCGCAATCGGCGCTGGCCAGCGCCCGGCGGATCACCTCGGCGATGGCCCCGGGCTCGGAATTGGTGGAGCTGGAGGTATCGCACAGATTGGCCCCGCCCGAGAGCAGCAGATCCCCGGCTCGCGCTTCGCCGGCCTCCAGCAGCACCGCCCCCACGCCTTCCCCCAGCACCAGTCCGTTCCGGTCCCGGTCGAAGGGGCGCGCGCCGTCGGCGGAGGCCAGCATCAGTGCCTCGAAGCCCCGGGCGGAGAGCTTGTTGTAGGCCTCCACCCCCACCACCAGGGCACGCTCCAGCTCGCCGGCGGCGATGCGTTGGGCGGCCTGCAGCAGGGCGTTGGCGGCCGATGAGCAGGCGGTGCAGTAGGTGTAACGAGGGCCGGCGAAACCGAAGCGGGTCGCCAGATGTTCGGCCAGGTTGCCATAGCCGGGCTTGTCCAGCGCCAGCGCGGTGTCGGCATCCCGGGCACACGCCTCGGCGTAGCGGGCCTCGGCGTCAGGGATGTCCAGCGAGGAGGTGCCCAGAAACAGCGCCAGATCGGCCTGATCCGCGTCGGTCACGCCGGCCTCGGCCAGGGCATCCGCCACGGCGGCATCGAGCAGGCGCCAGAGTCGCTCGGGCTGTTCCAGGGGGGCGGCGGGGTGATACAGGCTGTGGCTGTCGGGCAGGGCCAGCGGTGCGGGACGGGCGGCGCGCAGACCCTCCACCTGGGCGGCCACTCCCCGGCCCAGCGCGCTGACCACGCCGCGCCCGGCCACCCGCACGCTGCGCTGGAGGCTGGCGCTATCGTTCATGGCTTATTCCGGCTGGAGGAAATCGGCGAGGCTGTTGACGGATGCGAGGATGCGGCGCATTTCCTTGGGGTCGGAAATGCGATAGCCGTATTCCTTCTGTACCGCCATGGAGATCTGCAACCCGTCCAGGGAATCCAGCTCCAGCACGGCATCCTCACCGAACAGGGGGGCATCGTCGGGGATTTCGTCGGGTGTCACGTCCTTGTCGCACTCGGCGATGATCATCTCCTTCAGTCGCCGTTTCAGGGCGTCGTCCCGGGAACCTTTCATGCAATCTCTCTATCCGGTTTGGCGATGGAACAGCCAGGCGCCGGCCAGCAGGCACAGGCCGCCGAAGGCCAGCAGGGCCGCGCACTCGGGCAGCACGTCGAGCCAGTCGCCGCGGCGCAGCAGCACATCCCAGAAGCCCTCCAGGGACCAGGACATGGGCGAGATCCGGGCGAATTCCCGCATGGCCGGCGACATGACCACCTTGGGCACCATGATACCGCCCACGGCGCCCAGTACCACGTTCGCCACCCCACCCACGGTGGTGGCCTGCATATGGGTGCGGGCGAGGGTGGCGATGAGCAGGGCGAAGCCGATGGCGGCGAGGCTGGTGGCCGAGCCGATCAGCCACAGCCCGAACCATTGGTCACCGATCAGCAGCCTGTCCCCGCCCAGCAGCGGCACCAGATACGCCCCCACCGCCAGCATGATGACCATCTGCACCAGGTTGATCAGGTAATAGGGCAGGATTCTGGCGCTGAGCAGGGTGAGCGAGGAGATATTCAGCAACCGCAGCCGGCGCAGGCTGCCCTGCTCGCGCTCGATGATCAGCGCGGTGGAGAGCGGAATCACCACGAAGAACATGGCGAACACCAGCCAGGCGGGCACGCTCTGCTGCACCGAGGTGGGCACGTCCCGGGGCGCGGCTTCCCGGTAGGCGTAGTGCTCCACCAGCGGCACCGGGTTGTGCTCGGCCTGGCGGGGGACCATTTGCTCCAGGCTCACGCCCAGCTGCGCCTCGATCTCCATCAGCAGATGATCGCGGTACATGTACTCGCCGCGCAGCCCCCGCAGCATGCTCTCCAGCCCCGAGAGCAGCGCGCCGCGGATGTGGGGCAGCACCGAGGGGGCCAGGTACACATCCAGCTTCGCGACGGCCTCGCCGGGCTCCAGAGCCCGCAGGGTCCGCTCCAGCCCGGCGGGCAAGTACAGGGCAATCACCGCCTCGTTGTCGAGGATGCGCTGTTTGAGCGCGGCCCGGTCCGGCGGCGGCTCCAGCAGGCGCACCTCGAAGCTCGGCGCGTTGTCCAGTTCGCGGATCACCCGGCGGGAGGCCGGGCTTTGCCTGTCGCCATCCGCCACCAGCACCACGGTGGCGGTGGCCTTGCGCTGCTGGAAGGAATCCTGGGTGGCCAGCGACATGATCAGGATGAAGGCGGCGGGCATCAGGAACAGCACCACCAGGCCCTGCCAATCGCGCAGCAGCACCCACCATTCCTTGCGCATCAACGCGCCCAAGGGCTTGAGTCGGCGCATGGTCAGTCCCTCAGCCTGCGGCCGCTGACGTTGAGGAAGAGCTCCTCCAGGTCCCGCACCCCGTAGCGTACGCTGCGCACGGTAACGCCCTGGGCCTGCAGGGCGGCGAGCAACGCGGCCAGGTCCAGCTGGGCGGCGGCCAGCCCCTCCAGCTCCAGGCCGTGCTCATGGCGCCGGGGCGTGAGCCCGTTGAGCATGAGCCCGGCCAGCGCCCGGTCGCTGAGCGGTCGATCGAAACTCAGCGTGAGGCGATCGCTCTGGCTGCTCAGCAGCGCCTCCAGCTCGCCCTGCAGCAGGATGCGCCCCTCGTCGATGATCGCCAACTGGTCGCACAGGCGCTGCACCTCCTCCATGTAATGGGAGGTGTAGATCACGGTGGCGCCGGCCTCGCGCAGGGCGCGGATGGAATCGAGGATGAAGGCGCGGGACTGGGGGTCTATGCCCACGGTGGGCTCATCGAGCAGGATCAGCTTCGGTTCGTTGAGCAGGCCGATGGCCAAATTCAACCGCCGCTTGAGCCCGCCGGAGAGCGCCTCGGCGCGCTTGTCCATGTGCCCGGCAAGCCCGCCGATTTCCACCACCCGCTCGATGCGCGCTCGGCGCCGGGCGCCGCCCAGTCCCAGCACATCGGCGTAGATGCGCAGGTTCTCGGCGACGCTGAGCATGGGGTAGAAGGCGAGTTCCTGGGGCACCACGCCGCACAGCTCGCGGATCTCGCGCACCGCGTGGTCCAGGTCCAGCCCGGCCACTTCCACCAGCCCCGCATCCTTGCGCACCAGCCCGGTGAGGACGGAGAGCAGCGTGGTCTTGCCCGCGCCGTTGGGGCCGAGCAGCCCGAAGATGCTGCCTTCCGGCACGCTCAGGCTCACCTCCCGCAGGGAGGGCTGGGCCGCACCGGGGTAGTGCTTGCTCAAGCCCTGGATGCGGATCAGCGGCTGGGCGGCCGTTGGCTGCATGGCGGTCTCCACGCCGGCTCGATCAGTCCGAGGCTTCCACGCTCACGCGCCAGTTGCGCTTGCGCCGCAGCCAGGCGCGCAGCGCGCCGGGCAGCTGCATGACGAGATGGATGTAATACACGGTCTTGAAGGCCATCAGCTGACCGCGAATGGGCGTTTGGCCGAAGACGTCGCCGGCCAGCACCGAGATGATCGCCTCCTCGATCTGCCAGACGTTGCGCGGCTTCATGAACAGCGCCCGCAGCTGCGGGCTCATGAAGCGGTAGATGAACCAGCCCATGATCTTCATGCCCCGCAGCATGTAGCGCTCGTGCTCGCGCATCAATTGCTTCTCCAGCTGCGGCTGGTCCAGCAAGGTGTCGGTGATCTGCCCGATGCGCTCGCCGCCGGCCATCGCCAGGTACACGCCGCTGGAGAACACCGGGTCGAGGAAGGCGTAGGCATCGCCCACCAGCAGGCAGCGATCCTCACGGGCCTGGCGGGAGAAGTACGAATAATTGCCGGCGGCGTAGGTGCGGCTTTTCAGGGTCGCATTGCGCAGGCGCCGCTCGGCGGGGGCGCAGCTGTTCAGGGTCTCCCAGAGGAATTCATCGGGGCTGCCCTTGCGGGTCTTCAGATATTCAGGGAAGCACACCGCGCCGGCGCTCATGGTGCCGTCCACCAGCGGGATCATCCACACCCAGCCGTGCTTGAACCAGTAGATGCCGATATTGCCGGCACCATCGCCCGGCAGCAGATCGGCATTATCGAAATGGCCGAAGATGGCAGCGGTATTGTGCTGCGGGTTCTTCTTCTTCCAGCCGCGCTTGCGGGCCATGAAGGTATCCCGGCCGGAAGCGTCGATGACGTAGCTGGCGCGGTAGGTCAGCGCCTCGCCCTCCGGGCCCTTGGCGTACACCACGCGCTTGTCGTCCACCACCGGGTCGATCTCGGTGGCCCGGGTCTCATGCAGCACGGTGGCGCCCTTCTCCGCCGCGTTCTCCATGAGCATCATATCGAAGTCCGAGCGGCGCACCTGGAAGGCCGCCAGGGGCGAATCCCCCTTGGCCTTGGCGAAGGAGAAGGTTTGCCGATCATTCGGGTCGGCGGTGAAACCGAACTCCGCGCCGGGCTTGTGCACACCCAGTTCCCGCACCTTGTCGAGCACGCCCAGGCGCTCGAAGATGGGCAGGTTCATGGGCAGCAGGGATTCACCGATGTGGAAGCGCGGGTGGCGATCCTTGTCGATCAGAATCACGTGACGACCGCGCTCGGCCAGCACCGCCGCCACGGTGGACCCGGCCGGGCCGCCACCGATGACCAGCACATCACAGTCGATGAACTCTTTGCTTTCTTGATTCACGGCGAAGGCTCTCCCCGGACACCGCATTGAAATTATCGCCGGAAGAGTAACACAGCGCCGCCCGCCCACCGATAGCCCGAACAGGGGGGCGGCAGCCCATTTTGGCGCTCTTTCGCACCTGTTATACTCCGCCGAAACCGACGCCCGCACCCCACCACCGGGCGCGATAACCGAAATCTCACATCCCCAGGGGGGCCGATGAGCACTCTCTCCGCGCTGGAGCTGGAAGTCGCCCAGCTGATCGTAGACACCCTCAACCTCGAGGACGTGGAAGCCGCCGAGGTGGACCCGGAAGAGCCGCTGTTCGGCGACGGCCTGGGGCTGGATTCCATCGACGCGCTGGAGCTGGCGCTGGCCATTTCCCGCCAGTACGGCTTCCAGCTGCGGGCGGACGATGCCGACACCCAGCAGGCCTTCGGCTCCCTGCGCGCGCTCTGCCAGCTCATCGAGGCCAGGCGCGCCAACTGATCGGGAGCCCCCCATGCGGCTGCTGATCGTGCTGGCGGCATATTCGCTGAGCGTCCACCTGTCGGTGGCGCTGGAGCGCCCGGGCATCGCCCTGGGGGTGCTCAGCCTTCTGCTGATCGTCGGCCTGCGCCCGCTGTTGCGCAAACCGAGTTGGGCCGCCTGGCTGTCGCTCGCCGCTTGGCTGCTCGCCGCCGGCGCCCTGCTGCAGCTCGATCGCGGACAGCTGCTGCTCTACGGTCCGCCGGTGCTCTATCCCTTGGCCGCGGTGATCTTCTTCGGCCGCAGCCTGCTGCCCGGCCGCACCGCTCTGCTCACCCGCATTGCCGAGCTGATGCACGACGATCTCACCCCCCGACGCCGCTGGTACACCCGCCGCGCCACCCAGGCCTGGACGCTGTTCTTCGCCGCGCTCGGCCTGGAGGCCGTGCTGCTCGGCCTGTTCGCGCCGCCCCGGATCTGGTCACTGTTCACCAATCTGATCAACTACCTGCTGATCGCCGGCTTCTTCCTCGGCGAATTCCTGGTGCGCCGTCGGCACTTTGAAGACCAACGCCGGCTGGGCCTATCCGGCTTCATCCGGGCGCTGGCCCGGGTGGACATGCGTGAGGTCTGAGCCATGAAGCCGCCGCTGATGAACATGTCCGCTCAGGCCACTCTGGTATGGGACGGCCAGCGCGCGGTAAGCGCGGGGGCGCTGCTCGGTCAGGCCCGAGTGCTGGCCGAGCAGCTGGGCAAGACGCGCCGGGCACGCATCAACCTGTGCGAGCAGCGTGCGCATTTCCTGCTCGGTGTACTCGCCGCCCTGCTGCGCGGCGAGACCACCCTGCTGCCGCCCAACCGAGCCGCCACCAGCATCGCCGAGCTGCAGGTCCGCCATGCGGGTGCCGCACTGCTGGACGACGCCCGGGTGCAACAGGCCCGCGAAGCCACCGACAGCACGCGCTGGGACGAAATCCCGAGCATCGCCGGGGACACTCAGGCCGCCATCCTCTACACCTCGGGCAGCACCGGCGCGCCCCAGGCCCAGCACAAGCGCTGGGACCGACTCTACGCCGGCAGCCGACTGCTGGGCCGACGCCTGCCGATCCCCGCCCAGGGCGGACGCATCGTCGCCACCGTGCCGCCCCAGCACATGTTCGGCCTGGAGACCTCCATCCTGCTGCCGCTGACCGCCGGGGTGGCGGTGGATGCCGCCCGACCCTTCTTCCCCCAGGACATCCAGAGCCATCTGGCCGCGGCCGGGCCGGGCGCGATGCTGATGACCACCCCGCTGCATCTGCGCGCCTGCCTGGACGCGGGCCTGGACTGGCCGCGCCCGGCCTTCATTCTCTCGTCCACCGCGCCGCTGTCGCCCCAGCTCGCCACCCGCGCCGAGCAGGCCTTCCACGCCCCGGTGCTGGAGATCTACGGTTCCACCGAGACCGGGGCCCTGGCCACCCGCCGCCCCGCGGCGGATACCCGCTGGCAGCCGCTGGACGAGGTGCGCCTGGAACCGCGGGCCGATCACAGCATCGCCCATGGCCCGCAGCTCGAGGGCGCCGTGCGGCTGAACGACCGCATCGAGATCCACGCCGATGGCCGCTTCACGCTGCTGGGCCGCGCCGCGGACATGCTCAACATCGCCGGCAAGCGCGCCTCGCTGGCCGAGCTCACCCAGAAGCTGCTCGCCATCCCGGGTGTGGAGGATGCCGCCCTGCTGCCCCCCGAGGACAACCCCCGCGGCCGGCAGCGGCTGTGCGCCCTGCTGGTGGCCCCGGACCTGGACGAGGCCGCGCTGAACCGGGCACTGGCCGAGCTGATGGACCCGGTATTCCGCCCCCGCCCCCTCTACCGGGTGCCCAAGCTGCCCCGCAACGACACCGGCAAGTTGCCCCGCAAGGCGCTGCTGGAACTACTGGGGAGCCTGACATGAGCTATCGCCGCGAACTGCGCGTCGCCGCCGACCACCCCTGCCTCGCCGGCCACTTCCCCGGCAACCCGGTCATTCCCGGCGTGCTGCTGCTGGATCTGCTGGTGGAGACCCTGGCGCAGTGGCAGCCCGACACCCCGGTGCGCGGCTTTCGGCAGGTGAAGTTCCTCCAGCCCCTGCGCCCGGAGCAGGACTTCACGCTGGAGCTGGAGACCGGCAAACCGGGCCAGCTGCGCTTTCGCTGCCTGCTCGGCGAACAGCTCGCCGCCACCGGCACCCTGGATACGGCGGTCTGAATGCCGCTGTACTGCTGACATGGCACGCAGCTGGCAGGAGCACGGCGAGCGCGGCACACGGGGCGCGCTGCGGTTGATCCTCTGGATCGCCCTGCGGCTGGGGCGCCCGCCCGCGCGGCTGCTGCTCTACCCCATCAGCCTGTACTTCCTGCTCACCGCGCCGCGCACCCGCGCCGCCTCCCGAAGCTTTCTGCGCCGCGCGCTGGGCCGGGAGCCGAGCCTGCGGGACGTGTTCCGCCACATCCACCACTTCGCCGCCAATGTGCTCGACCGGGTGTTCTTCCTGGCCGATCGCTGGCGCGGCTTCAAGGTGCGCTTTCACGGCCTGGAGCAACTGGACGAGACTCTCGCCCGGGGCGAGGGCGGCGTGCTGCTGGGCGCGCACCTGGGCAGCTTCGAGGTGCTGCGCACCCTGGCCGTGCGCGACCGGCACGTGCCGCTGAAGGTGCTCATGTACCGCGACCACAACCAGACCATCACCCAGCTGCTGGACAGCCTCAACCCACAGGTGGCCGACACGGTGATCCCGCTGGGCGAGACCAACGCCCTGTTGCGGGCGGCGGAGTTCGTGCAGGAGGGCGGGCTGCTGGGGATACTGGCCGATCGCATCGCCGCCAACGACAAGCAGCTGCACTGCCCCTTCTTCGGCGAACCCACCGCCTTTCCCGCCGGGCCCGTGTGGCTGGCCGCCGCCACCCACGCCCCGGTGCTGTGCTTTTTCGGCATTTACCGGGGCGGGCGGCGTTACGATATACACTTCGAGCTGCTGGCCCCCGCCTACCGCGGCCCCCGCGCCGAACGCGAGGCCTGGATGCAGCAGACCATGGCCCGGTACGCGGCGCGCCTGGAGCATTACGCCCGGCGCTATCCCTACAACTGGTTCAACTTCTATGATTACTGGCATGAAACCGAGAATGGTCAGGCTCCGCGCTAGCCTCCTGGCCCTTTCCCTGGCGCTGTGCAGTCTGCCGCTGGCCGCCGCCGAGCTGAACCTGGAGCGCCTGCTCGCGCGTTTCGCGGAGCAGGCGGAGCTGCGGCTGGACTATCGCGAGACCCGCCACATGGAGATGCTCGGCGGCGAGCTGGAGAACAGCGGGCAGCTGATCTTTCGCGCCCCGGACTATCTGCGCAAGGAACAGCGCCGCCCCCAGCCCCTGGTGCTGGAGATCGAGGCCGACGAGGCGCGCATCCTGCGCGAAGGCCGAGAAACCCGCGCCATCGCGCTGAGCAGCCAGCCCCAGCTCGCCGCGCTGATCGGCGCCCTGCGCGCCACCCTCGCCGGCGACGCCGACGCCCTGCGGGCCCGCTACGAGGCCGACCTGCGCGGTGACCAGGACGACTGGACCCTCACGCTCACCCCCCGGGCCGGCACCCGCAGCGGGCGCATCGAGCAGCTCCGCATGCACGGCTCACAGGCGCGGGTGCGCCGCGTGCGCATCGACGAAACCGGCGACAACTGGACCCTGCTGGAGCTGGGGCCGCCCGAGACCGGCCGGCAAAGCTCCGACTAAGCCCCATGCCTGCACTCACCGTGCGCCTGGCGCTGTTCGTGCTGTTGCTGGCCCTGTCGGGCCTGGCGCTGCGCGATCTGCACATCAGCACCGAGCTCAACGCCCTGCTCGGCGCCGAGTACGCCGACCCCGCCCTGCGCCGCGCCAGCGAAGGGCCCGGCAGCCGCGTGCTGCTGCTGGGCATCGGCGGCGGCGAGCGCGACCAGCGGCTGCAGGCGAGCCGCGCGCTGGCCGAGGCCCTGCACGCCGACCCCCGCTTCACCGAGGTGCGCAACGGCCTGGACCTCGCCACCCTGCCCATGGACGGCCCGCTGCAGCGCTATCGCTACCTGCTGCGCCCGCCGGGCGAGCTTTCCGCCGAGGCTCTGAACGAGGCCCTGGGGCAGCGCCTGCTGGAACTGAGCGCCGGGCTGGAGCTCTACCCGCCCGAGCGACTGCGTGAAGACCCCAGCCTGGCGCTGGTCGGTTTTCTTGAAGACCTGCGCCCGGCCCAGGGCCCGCACACGGTGCGCGGCCAGTGGCTGAGCCGCGATGGCAAGCTTGCGCTGCTCACCGCGCGCCTCGCCCCCGCCGGCGAACCCCTGCTGGCCGGCGAACTGGACACCGTGCTGCGCGAGCACTTCCACGCCAGCCGCCCGCGAACGGCGGCGCTGCACCTGATCAGCGCCGGTGCGCCGGTGATCGGCGCCCGCAGCGCCAGCCTCATCCGCGCCGAGGTGCAAAGCCTCAGCCTGTGGGCCACGGCGGGCTTGATCCTGCTGCTGGCCCTGGCCTACCGCTCCCCGCGGCTGATGCTGCTGAGCACCCTGCCGCTGGCGAGCGGCATCCTGGTCGCCGCCGCCACGGTGAGCCTGCTGTTCGGGCAGATCCACGGCATCACGCTCGCCTTCGGCATCACCCTGCTGGGGGTGGCGCTGGATTACCCGCTGCACCTGTTCAGCCATCTGGACGCGGGGCGTCGCCACACCGCCGGCATCTGGCCCACCCTGGGGCTGTCACTGCTCACCACGGTGCTCGGCTACTCGGCGCTGGCGCTGACCGACTTCGCCGGGCTTGCCCAGCTCGGGGTCTTCGCCGTGGCGGGGCTGCTCACCGCCGCCGCCCTCACCCGGTTCCTGCTGCCGGCGCTGAGCGCCGGACTGACCGTCGCCCCGCCCCGGCGCCTGCCGGGCGGCGGCCCCGCCCCGGCGCTGGCCGGTGCATTGCTGGGCACGGTGGCCCTGCTGGCCGGCCTGTGGCTGTGGCTGCACCCCACGCCCTGGAACGATGACCTGGGTGCGCTGAACCCGGCGCCGCCCGAGAGCGTACGCGAGGATCAGCGCCTGCGTGAGGCCCTGGGCGTGCCGGAGTTGAGCCATCTGCTCATCGCCGAGGCCGACAGCGCCGAAGCCGCGCTGCAGGCCGCCGAGCGGGGCGCGGACACCCTGGAGGCACTGCGCGATGAGGGGGCGCTGGGCGACTACGAGTCCCCCAGCCGCTACCTGCCCAGCGCCCGCACCCAGCGCCGACGCCAACAAGCCCTGCCGGGCATGGATACGCTGCGCCAGTCCCTGGCCACGGCCAGCGCCGGTACCCCCTTCGAGGCCATGGACTTCACGCCGTTTCTGGAACAGGTCGCCGCCAGCCGCCAACTGCCGCCCCTGCAAGTGGCGCAACTGCAGGGCACGCCGCTGGCCGCGCGGCTCGATAATCTGCTGCTGGAAGAGCACGGCCGCTGGCTCGCCCTGCTGCCCCTGCAGGGGGTGACCGCACCGGCGGCCATCCACCGGGCCTTCGCGGCCACGCCGGAACTGCGCTACCTGAACCTGCGCGCCCAGGGCAGCACCGTGCTCGCGCAGCTGCGCGAGGCCACCTGGGGGCGGCTGGGCCTGGGCGGGGCGACAATCCTGCTGTGCCTGCTCATCGGGCTGCGCGGCGTGCGGGCCGTGGCCGAGACGGCGGCGCCGGTGGCCGTCGCCCTGCTGGCCACCGCCGCGCTGATGCTGGCGAGCGCCCCGGGCCTGACCCTGTTCCATCTGGTCTCCCTGCTGGTGGTCGCCGGGATTGGCCTGGATTACGCCCTGTTCTTCCGCCGCCCCGAGGCCGACCCGGAGCAGCAACGACGCACCCTGCACGGGCTGCTCACCTGTGTCGCCTCGTCCACGCTCGCCTTCGGGCTGCTGGGCACCACCGAGATACCCGTGCTGCAGTTCATAGGCCGCACCGTGGCCGTGGGGGTGGTGTTGAGCTTCCTGTTCGCGTGGCTGTTGCACGGCCGCCGACGCCTGTAAGCGCGGCTCATGGCCGCCATGGCTTGCAATCGCCCCCTGCGATCGCGGCCATGAGCCGCTGCCATGAAACCGTCGGTTTCCGCGCCTTCCCCCCGCTGGCATAATGCCCGCCAAAACAATGATCCCGCGTTCACCTCCCAACCACTCGGCCGTAAGCACGTCATGAAGCCCTTGCCCGTCACCGCCTACACCCTGAGCAATGCCCTGGGCACCGGCCGCGCCGCCAGCCTGCAAGGCCTGCGCGAAGCCCGCAGCGGCCTGCGCCCCCTGCCCGCGGGCCAGGCGCCGGTGGATACCTGGGTGGGCGCGGTGGAAGGCCTGGACGCCGTGCGCCTGCCCGCGGAACTCGCCCGCTACGATTGCCGCAATAACCGCCTCGCCCAGCTCACCCTGGAGGCCGATAACTTCGCGGACACCGTGCGCGAGGCCATCGCCCGTTACGGCGCCGAGCGCATCGGCCTGTTCATGGGCACCAGCACCGCCGGCATCGCCGAAACCGAACGCGCCTACACCGAGGCCAGCGACCCGGAGCATCTGCCCGAGCGCTTCGACTACCACGCCAGCCACGATCTGTACTCCCTCACCGATTTCAGCCGCCGGTATCTTGGCCTGCGGGGCCCGGCGCTCACCGTGAGCACCGCCTGCTCCTCCAGCGCCAAGGTCTTCGCCGTGGCCCGGCGCCATATCGACGCCGGCCTGATCGATGCCGCCGTGGTGGGCGGTGTCGACAGCCTGTGCCTGACCACGCTCTACGGTTTCGGCTCCCTGGAGCTGGTTTCCAGCGAGCCCTGCCGCCCCTGGGATGCCCGGCGCAAGGGCATCTCCATCGGCGAGGCGGGGGGCTACGCGCTGCTGGAGCCCCAGGCCGATTCGCGGGTGAGCCTGCTCGGCTACGGCGAGAGCAGCGATGCCCACCACATGTCCTCGCCCCACCCGGAAGGGGCGGGCGCCGCCGAGGCCATGCGCCAGGCCCTGAGCCGGGCGGGCCTGGCGGGCGACTCGGTGGACTATATGAACCTGCACGGCACCGCCACACCGGCCAACGATGCCGCCGAGGACGCGGCCGTAATCAGTGTGCTGGGCGAGCGGACCGCCTGTAGCTCCACCAAGGGGGCCACCGGCCACACCCTGGGTGCTGCCGGCATCACCGAGGCACTGTTCTGTGTGCTGGCGCTGGAGGAAGGCTTCCTGCCCCCCACCATCCACAGTGAGCAACCGGACCCGGCGCTACGGGCACGGATCGTGCGCGAGACCACCCCCCAGCCCCTGCGCGTGGCCATGACCAATTCCCTGGGCTTTGGCGGCAGCAACGCCACCCTGGTATTCGGAAGGAGCACTTGATGCGGATCGGCTTGCAGCGCATTGCCCTGCTGGCGCCGGGCCTGAACGGCTGGGAGGCGGCGCGCCCGATCCTCGCCGGCGAGCGAGCCTGGGCCGAGCAGGCCCTGGACAAGCCCGTGCCCCAGAGCCTGAAGGCCGGCACCCGACGGCGCACCACCAACACCATCAAGTTCGCCGTGCTGCTGGCCGAACAGGCCCTGGCCGAGGCCGCCCGCGCGCCCACCGCGCTGGTGTTCGCCTCCGCCGCCGGCGATGCGGACATCACCGACAGCCTGTGCGACGCGCTGGCCCAACCCGGACGCCCGGTCTCCCCCACCCAGTTCCACAACTCGGTGCACAATGCCCCGGCGGGTTACCAGGCCCTCGCCAGCGGCTCCCGCGCCCCCAGCAGCAGTGTTGCCGCGGGGGATGCGAGCTTCGCCGCCGGCCTGCTGGAGGCCGCCACCACGGTGCTCGCCGAGCGCGCACCGGTGCTGCTGCTGGCCTACGACTGGGCCGGCCCCCGGCGGCTCGCCGAACGCAGCGGCATTCATCAGAGCTTCGGCCTGGCGCTTTTGCTCAGCCCCGAGCCCGGCCCCTGGCGGCTGGATCTGGATCCCCCGGCCGTCGCCGAGGCCGATACCTGCGCCGATGCCGGCCTGGAGGGCCTGCGCCAGGCCAACCCCATCGCCCGCGCCCTGCCCCTGCTGCAATGCCTGGCCGGCGCCGGTCACATCGCGACCCTGCCCTATCTGGGCGAGCTGGGCCTGCGGGTGGAGCTGCGCCGTGAGCATTGAGCGGCTCGAGATCGAGGCCATGATCCCCCACGCCGGGCGCATGTGCCTGCTGGAATCGGTGAGCCGCTGGGACGAGGACGAGATCGTCTGCCGCACCAGCAGCCATCGCGCCGACAGCAACCCCTTGCGCCGGGACGGGCGGCTGCACGCGGTGCACGGCCTGGAATACGGTGCCCAGGCCATGGCCATCCACGGCGCCCTGCGCGCCCGCGCCGCCGGGGGCGCAGGACTGGGCGGCGGCTATCTGGCGGCGGCCCGACCGCTGACCCTGCACTGCCAGCGGCTGGACGATCTGCCCGGGGAACTGGAAGTGCGCGCCCGGCACCTGTTCAGCAGCGGCGGCAACCTGATGTACGAATTCAGTCTGCACCACGACGAGCGCCTGCTGCTGGAAGGCCGGGCCACCGTGGTGGAAGCGGCGGAGGACACCCCATGAAGCGCGCCCTGGTCACCGGCGGCAGCGGCGATATCGGCGCGGCGGTCTGCCGCGCGCTGGCCGAGAGCGGCCTGCATGTCATCGTCCACGCCAACAGCCGTCTGGAACGCGCCCGGGCACTGGCGGAGGCGCTGCGGGCCGCGGGCCACAGCGCCGAGGCGCTGGCCTTCGATCTCACCGACGAGCCCGCCTGTCGCGCGGCGCTGGAAGGCCTGCTGGAGAGCGGCCCCATCCAGGTGCTGGTGAACAACGCCGGGCTGCACGACGATGCGCCGCTCGCCGGCATGCCCGCCGAGCAGTGGCGCCGGGTGGTGGAGGTCAATCTCAACGGCTTCTACAACGTCACTCAGCCCCTGCTGCTGCCCATGGCCCGCACCCGCTGGGGGCGGATCATCAGCCTCTCCTCGGTGGCCGCCCAGTTGGGCAACCGCGGCCAGAGCAATTACGCCGCCGCCAAGGCCGGGTTGCACGGCGCCAGCCGTTCGCTGGCCCTGGAGATGGCCTCGCGCAACATCACCGTGAACGTGGTTTCCCCCGGGGTGATCGCCGGCGAAATGACCAGCGAGGTCTTCGACGCCGAGACCATCAAGCGCATCGTACCCATGCGCCGCGCCGGCACGCCCGAGGAGGTCGCCGCGCTGGTGAATTTTCTCGCCTCCGAGCAGGCGGGCTATATTTCCGGCCAGGTCATCGGCATCAACGGCGCGATGGGTTAGTGTCGTAGCTCATGAACAAGCGTTTCTGCATCGTCATTCCCGCCTATAACGAGGCCGCCACCATCAGTGAAGTGGTGGCCGGCGCGGTGGAATACGCCCCGGTGCTGGTGGTGGACGACGGCTCCAGCGACGACACCGCCGAGCGGGCTCGCGCCGCGGGGGCGACAGTACTGGTCAACGCCGAGAACGCCGGCAAGGCGGCAAGCCTGTGGCGGGGCATGGTACAGGCCATGAACGAGGGGGCGGACGCGGTGATCACCATGGATGCCGACGCCCAGCACGACCCGGCGGAGCTGCCCCGGCTGCAGGGCGCCCATATCACCTTCCCCCAACGGGTGATTCTGGGCGCGCGGCTGCGCGAGCGCCACGCCACGCCGCCGCTGCGCCTGTTCGGCAATCGCATGGCCAATTTCTGGATCTCCTGGGCCGCCGGGCACCCGGTGGCGGACAGCCAGACGGGCTACCGGGTCTACCCCACGGAGCTGCTGGGCCGCCTGAAACCCGCCGTGGCCCGGGAGCGCAGCTTCGTGTTCGAGAGCGAGATCCTGATCGAGGCCGCGCGCCTGGGCTACCCCACCGAGCCCGTGCCCATCACCGCCATCTACCGTCCCACCGCGCGGGCCAGCTACTACCGGGGCGGGCTGGATACCTGGCGCATCGTGCGCATGGTGGGCGGCAAGCTGCTCGCCCGCGGCATGTACCCGCAGGGGCTGTGGCGCTCCCTGCGCCCACCGCGCCCGGCCCGCCCGGAAGCCGCAGACCATGAGCGCACGCACTAGCCTGCGCCGCCTGCGCGAGGACCGGGATGCGCTGTTCACCCTGGTGCTCGCGCAGCTGCTGATCCTGCTGAGCGGTGGGCTGCTGTATCTGTGGCGCCTCTACCAGGTCTGGTCCCGGGCCCGGCGCGCGCCCACCGCGGTGCCGCGCGCCGAACTGATCCTGGTGCTGGGTCACCGGCTTACAGCCGGGGACCAGCTGAGCCGGCTCTACCGCCAGCGCCTGGCCCGTGCCCGGGCGCTGCTGCAGGCACACCCCGGGGCCCGCGCCCTGCTGCTGGGCGGGCTCACCGGGGGGCGGATCAGCGAGGCGGAGGCAGGGCGGCGTTATCTGGCCGAACACGGCATTGCCGAAGAACGGCTGCTGCTGGAGGAGCAATCCGGCGACACCCTGCAGAATCTGGTCAACGCCCGCTCGCTGCTGGCCCGGGCCGAGGACGAGCGGGTGCTGATCACCAGCCGCTTCCACCTGGCGCGCGCCCTGGCCCTGACCGAGGGCTTGAACCTCGGCGCGCACCCCTGCGCCGCCGATGAACGCCTGGGCGCGGGCAGCGTGCCGGCGATGCTGCTCGAAGCCATGCTGCTGCACTGGTACTACACCGGCCGGCGCTGGTCGCTGCTCACCAATAACCGCCGCATGCTGGACCGCATCACCTGAGCCGCCTGCCCCCGCCCCGCGGGCGCGGCGCCTGGCCGCGAAGGCCTGTGTAAACCAGGAATCGCGCTCAAGCGCCGCGCCTGCATTGTCTGTCGGGCCTTTGCGCTCCATGTCCGGGACTATCCCTGCTCCGGAGAATCGCTCATGCGCCCCGGCCTCACCCTCGCCCGAGCTTGCCTGTTATTGCTGCTGTGCGCGCTGCTGACCACCGCTTGCAGCAACCGCGAGAGCGCCGCGCGACTGCCCATCGCCACCCGCAGCCTGCTGCTGGATGAGCCCGCGCCGCACCCCCGCGCCCTGATCGTCTTCCTGCCCGGGGTGGATGATCGGGCGGAGGACTTCGACCGCCACGGCTTTCTGTTGCTCGCCGGGCGCTTCGGCCTGCGGGCCGATGTGGTGATGGCGGATGCGCATCTGGCCTACTACACCGAGCGCACCCTGGTGCGCCGGCTGGAGCAGGACGTGATCGGCCCGGCACGAGCAGCGGGGTACCGGCATATCTGGCTGGTGGGTATCTCCATGGGCGGGCTGGGTTCGTTGCTCTACGCCCGGGAGCACCCGGAGCAGGTGGACGGTATCGTCGCGCTGGCCCCATTTCTTGGCCGCGAGGACTGGCTGGAGGCAGCGGATGGCCGGGGCTCGCCGGGCGAGCAACTGGGCTACGGCTTCGAACCGGGCCTGTGGCGCTGGCTGCAGGGCTACGCCCGGGGGGCGCCCCGCCAGCCGCGGCTGATCCTCGCCTACGGGACCGAAGACCGCTATGCCCTGGGACACCGGCTGCTTGGCGAGTTGCTGCCGGCGCGGCAGATCATCCGCCGGCCGGGCAAACACCGCTGGCCCACCTGGATACGCCTGTGGGAGGCGGTGCTGGCCCGGCCGGATTTTCTGCCCCAGGCGCGCCAGCGACCGCCGGCTCGGCTCGGCCGCCCCGGCACCCCGGAACCGGCTCAGAAGGCGAAGGACAGCCCCACGTAAGGGCCGCCCAGGCTCTGCTCGGCGTCCACATCGTCCATGCCCTGCAGCGTGACCCGCTGGCGGCGCCAGCCGGCGCGCAGCTCCAGCCGGTCACCGACGCGGTAGCCTACATGGGCGCGCACATCGCGCAACTGGCTATCGCCCAGATTCAGGGCGCTGGCCTCCATACCGGCGTGCCAGCGACTGCGGGGAAGATCCAGCCGCAGCTGCCCGTGATACCGGGGCTCCGTGCCCAGCTGAGGCGCCGGCAGCTCGGCCCTCCCGGGTAGCGGCAGACACAGCAGCAAGGCCAGGCACGGCCCGGCGTGGTGTGGCAGGCGCATGTTCATCCCCCGCTAAAGACCGCGTTTCAGTGGAGGCATGCTAGCGGATCGCTCCGCGCCAACCTGGGTGCTGCTTCACACAGCGATAACCGCTTTGTGTTAAAAGAAGAGGCGTTCTGACAGGACGGTGAACAACAGCATGGACAAGACGGACAAGTTCCTCGGCCGCTCCCCGGTCAACGACACCCTGATGACCCGGGAATCCTGGAAGATCTTCCAGATCATGGCGGAGTTCGTGGAGGGCTTCGAGCGGCTGGCGCAAATCAAACCCTCGGTGAGCATGTTCGGCTCGGCGCGCACGCCCCCGGACCACCCCTGGTACAAGCTCGGCGAAGACATCGCCCGGGCCTTGTCGGATTCGGGCTTCTCGGTGGTCAGCGGCGGCGGCCCGGGGATGATGGAGGCCTTCAACAAGGGGGCCTACGCCGGCAAGAGCCCCTCCATTGGCCTGAACATCCAGCTGCCCCACGAGCAATCGGGCAACCCGTACCAGGACATCAACCTGAATTTCCGGCACTTTTTCTCGCGCAAGGTGATGTTCGTCAAGTACGCCGCGGCCTACGTGGTGCTGCCCGGGGGCTTCGGCACATTGGACGAACTGGCCGAGATCCTCACCCTGGTGCAGACCGGCAAGACCCGGCGCATTCCCATCATCCTGGTGGAAAGCCGCTTTTGGCGCGGTCTGATCGACTGGTTCAAGGACGCGCTGGTGGCGGAGGGCACCATCAACCTCCAGGATCTGGAGCTGTTCAAGCTGCTGGACACGCCCCGGGAAGTGGTGGACGCGATCTTCGAGCACTACGAGCACCGCGGCTTCGAGCCGTCCCGGGAAGAGCGCGAGATCCTGCTGGATTTGTAGCCTTGCGGCGCTGCGGCTTGACGCTGCCCCGCACCGCCGCTAGTTTGAGCGAAAACCGCCCGATACAAGAGCCGGGCAGCGGCCAGCGGGCGCATCAACCTTATTGCACCACGCGACCACAGGGCGGGGCGGACCACCCCAAGCGGGATGCCCCCTGCCACAGGGGATGACAAGGCACCATGAAACGTGCGCTCAAGCTGGCCGCGGGCATAGACTGGCTTAACGAGCAGATCGGCCGAATCATCCAGTGGTTCGGCCTGCTCATGATCCTGATCGGCGTGTACAACGCCACCGTCCGCTATCTCGGCGCCTTCATCGGCGAAAACCTCAGCTCCAACGCCTACCTCGAAGCCCAGTGGTATCTGTTCGGCGCCATGTTCATGCTCGGCGGCGGCTACGCGCTGCGCCACAACGTGCATGTGCGGGTGGATGTGGTCTACGGGCGCCTGGGCGAGAAGGGCAAGGCCTGGGTGGAACTGCTGGGCAGCCTGGTGTTCCTGCTGCCCTTCTGCCTGTTGCTCTTCTACCTCTCGCTGGACTGGGTGGGGCGCTCCTGGGCCATCAACGAGACCTCCAACAACCCCGGCGGGCTGATCCGCTACCCCATCAAGACGGTGCTGCCCTTCGCCTTCGCCCTGCTGGCGCTGCAGGGGCTGAGCCAGGTGATCAAGGCCCTGGCGGTGCTGCGCGGCCACCGCGAGCGGCTGTTCGATGCCCCGGCCGAGCGCGCCGAAGCGGAAACCGTATGAGCATCGACGACATCATCCCGCCGCTGATGTTCGCCACCGTGCTGCTGCTGATCTTCAGCGGCTACCCGGTGGCCTTCGCGCTGGCCGGCGCCTCGCTGCTGTTCATCCCGGTGGGCATCTGGCTGGGGTTCTTCGACTTCTCCCTGCTCGGCATCTTGCCCAACGGTGTGTTCAACATCATGGGCAACTACACCCTGCTCGCCGTGCCCTATTTCATCTTCATGGGCAATATGCTCGAGCGCTCGGGGCTCGCCGAGGACCTGCTGAAGACCATCGGCCAGCTGTTCGGCCCCATGCGCGGCGGCCTCGCGGTGGCGGTGATCCTGGTGGGCACCCTGCTCGCCGCCGCCACCGGCGTGGTGGGCGCCACCGTGGTATCCATGGCGCTGATCTCGCTGCCGGTGATGCTGCGCTTTGGCTACTCCCAGAGCTTCTCCACCGGGGTGATCGCCGCCTCGGGCACCCTGGGGCAGGTGATCCCGCCCAGCGTGGTGTTGATCGTGCTCGCCGACCAGATGGGCGTGTCCGTGGGCAGCCTGTTCCGCGGCTCGCTGATCCCGGGGCTGCTGCTGGCCTCGGCCTACGGGATCTACGCCCTCAGTGTCGCCTGGCTCAACCCGAGCACCGCCCCCGCCCTGCCGCCGGAGGAGCGCCCGGCGGACATGGGCAAGCTGCTGCTGCGGGTGGTGTTGGTGCTGATCCCGCCGCTGCTGCTGATCCTGCTGGTGCTCGGTTCCATCTTCGCCGGCGTGGCCACCCCCACCGAGGCCGGTGCCTTCGGCGCGGTGGGCGCGATCGTACTGGCGGCGGTGAACGGCCGGCTCAAGCTCAAGACCCTGCTGCAGACCATGGACGGCACGGCCAAGCTTACCGCCATGATCATGTTCATCCTGGTGGGCTCCCGGGCTTTTGCGCTGGTGTTCCGTGGCTTCTACGGCGATATGTGGGTGGAGGACCTGCTCACCGGTCTGCCGGGCGGCGCGGCGGGCTTCCTGCTGCTGGCGAATCTGGCGGTGTTCGTACTGGGCTTTTTCATCGACTTCTTCGAGATCGCCTTCATTGTGCTGCCGCTGCTGGTGCCGGCGGCGCGGCTGCTGGGGATCGACCTGACCTGGTTCGGGGTGATGATCGCCATCAACCTGCAGACCTCGTTCCTGACGCCACCTTTCGGCTTCTCGCTGTTCTATCTGCGCGGCGCGACCCCATCCCACATCAGAACGACCCAGATCTACAAGGGAGTGATCCCGTTCATCCTCATTCAGCTGCTGATCCTCGCCCTGGTCATCTGGTATCCGCCGATGGTGACCTGGCTGGGAGGCAAGGGCTGATACGCCGAATCGCGCGAAGCACCGCGCCCTGTATTCCGGAAAGTAAAGAGAACGAGGAGGAGTACCATGAAACGTCGTGACTTCATCAAGGGCGCCGGTGCCGGCGCGGTGGCGGGTGCCGCCACCTTCGCCGCCCCCTACGCCACGGCCGATTCGCCGCGCCTGCGCTGGCGCATGACCACCAGCTGGCCCGCGGCACTGGTAACCCTGTTCGGGGGCGCCGAGGACTTTTGCGAGCGCCTGAGCCTGCTCACCGGCGGGCGCTTCACCGTGCGCGCCTACCCGGCCGGGGAGCTGGCCGGCGGCCTGCAGGTGCTGGACGCCGTGCAGGATGGCAGCGTGCAGATGGGCCACACCGCGTCCTACTACTACGCGGGCAAGGAGAAGACCCTCGCCATCGATACGGCGCTGCCCTTTGGCATGACCGCGCGCATGCAGAACGCCTGGATGTACCACGGCGGCGGCCAAGACCTGCTCAACCAGGAGGTCTTCTCCAACTTTGGCGTGGTGTCCTTCCCGGGCGGCAATACCAACACCCAGATGGGCGGCTGGTTCCGCAAGGAAGTGAACGGCCTGGATGACCTGAAGGGCCTGAAGATGCGCATCCCCGGCTTCGGCGGCGAGGTGATGAGCCAGCTGGGCGTGAACGTGCAGACCCTGGCGGCGGGCGAGATCTATTCGGCGCTGGAACGCGGCGTGATCGACGCCACCGAGTTCGTTGGCCCCGCCGATGACATCCGCCTCGGCTTCCACGAAGTGGCGAAGAACTACTACGCCCCTTCCTGGTGGGAACCCTCCGCCATGTTCTCGATCTACGTGAACAAGAAGGAATACGACAAGCTGCCGCCGGAGTACAAGGAGGCGATCCGCATCGCCTGCACCGACTCCAATGTGCGCATGATCGCCCAGTACGACCATATGAACCCCATTGCGGTGAAGGAGCTGCTGGCCAAGGGCGTGAAGCTGCGCCGCTTCTCCGAAGAGATCATGGCCGCCGCCGAGAAGATCGCCTTCGAGATGTACGAGGATCTGGCCAGCGAGAACAAGACCTGGGCGGCGGTCTACCGCCCCTGGAAGAAGTTCCGCGACAGCCAGTACGCCTGGTTCAACGCCAACGAGCAGGTGTACCAGGATTACGCACTGCGCCAGGTGGATCTGTCGAAGATCGGCGATATCTGAGAGGCGGAGCTACCCGCCTGAAGAAAAGGCCACCCCGATGGGTGGCCTTTTTTCTTTCCGACACCGTAGCCGCGATGAAGCCGCAGGCGGAATCGAGGGTCTCCCCTGAAGATCCCGGGTTCCCGCCTTCGGCTCCACCCGGGCTACACCACTTCCAGATTGGCGTACTGCGCCACCAGCCACTTGGAACCGGCCTCGGCGAAGTTCACCTGCACCCGCGCGCTGGGCCCCGCGCCTTCGTACTGCAACACCACGCCTTCGCCGAATTTCGCATGGCGCACCGCCTGCCCCAGCTGGAAGGCGCCGTCGTTGCTCACCGGCGGCAGGCCCTGGCCCAGCCCCGTGGGGGTGACCGTCATGCGCGAGCTGCGCACCTCCTCGATCAGCTCCGCGGGCAGCTCGGCGAGAAAGCGCGAGGGGGTGCAGTAATTGCTCACCCCGTGCAGGCGACGGGCCTCGGCGTAGGAGAGCACCAGCTTCTCCCGGGCGCGGGTGATGCCCACGTAGGCCAGGCGTCGCTCTTCTTCCAGCCGCCCCGGCTCCTCCAGCGACATCCGGTGCGGGAACAGGCCCTCTTCCAGGCCCACCAGGAACACCACCGGGAACTCCAGGCCCTTGGCCGAGTGCAGGGTCATCAGCTGCACGCAGTCCTCCCACTCGTCCGCCTGCCCCTCGCCGGCCTCCAGTGCCGCGTGGGAGAGAAAGGCGGTGAGCAGCTCCATGTCGGATTCTTCCGGCTGGTAGTCCTGCTCGAAGCCCCGGGCGGCGCTGATCAGCTCGTCCAGGTTCTCGCGCCGGGCCTGGCCCTTGTCGGTGCGATCCTTCTCGTAGTGGGCCTTGAGCCCGCTTTGCTCGATGGCGTCCTCAATCTGCTGGCTGAGCGCCAGCCCCTTGAGCGCCTGGTCCAGCTCCTCGATCAGCGCGGTGAAGGCATCCACCGCATTGCGCGCCCGGGCGGGCAGCGCCTGCTGGGTGACCAGCGCCCGCGCGGCCTGCCACAGGCTCATGGCCTGGTCCCGGGCGACGGTGCGGATCTGGTCCACGGTGCGGTTGCCGATACCCCGGGTGGGGGTGTTGATGACCCGCTCCAGCGCCGCGTCATCGTGGCGGTTCTGCACCAGGCGCAGGTAGGCCAGCGCGTCCTTCACCTCGGCGCGCTCGAAAAAGCGCAAGCCCCCGTAGACCCGGTAGGGAATGCGCCGGGCGAGCAGGGCTTCCTCGAAGTTGCGGGACTGGGCGTTGGAGCGGTAGAGAATGGCCAGCTCCGAGCGGGCGCGCCCCTGGTCCAGCTGCTGGAGGATGCGGTCGATGACGAAGCGCGCCTCGTCCTGCTCGTTGAAGCCCACGTACAGGCTGATGGGCTCGCCTTCCCGGTCATCGGTCCAGAGGGTCTTGCCCATGCGCCCGGCGTTGTGGTCGATGAGCGCGTTGGCGGCCTTGAGGATGGTGGCGGTGGAGCGGTAGTTCTGCTCCAGGCGGTGGACCTGCACGGTGCCGAAATCGGTGGTGTAGCGGCGCAGGTTCTCGACCTTGGCGCCTCGCCAGCCGTAGACCGACTGATCGTCATCGCCCACCACGAACACGTCGGTTTCATCGCCCGCCAACAGGCGCAGCCAGGCGTACTGGATGGTGTTGGTGTCCTGGAACTCGTCCACCAGCAGGTGGCGGAAGCGGCGCTGGTAGTGGCCAAGCAGGCGGGGGTTGTCGCGCAGCAACTCGTGGGCGCGCAGCAGCAGTTCGGCGAAATCCAGCTGCCCGCCGCGTCGGCAGGCCTCCTCGTAGGCGGCGTACAGGCGCACCATCATGCGCTGGTACTCGCCCTGGGCGTCGATGTGGGCCGGGCGCTCGCCCTCGTCCTTGCGGGCGTTGATGAAGCCCTGCACCTGCTTCGGGGGCCAGCGGCTCTCGTCCACCTCCTCGGCGCGCATGACCCGCTTGATCATGCGCAGCTGGTCGTCGGAGTCGAGGATCTGGAAGCTCTTGGGCAGGCCGGCTTCCTCGAAGTGCATGCGCAGCAGCCGGTGCGCAAGGCCATGAAAGGTGCCCACCCACATGCCGCCGGCGGCGATGCCCATGTCCCGCTCGATGCGCCCGCGCATCTCGGCGGCGGCCTTGTTGGTGAAGGTGACCGCCATGATGGCGTACGGCGAGGCGCCCTCCACCCGGATCAGCCAGGCGATGCGCCGGGTGAGCACCCGGGTCTTGCCGGAGCCGGCGCCGGCGAGCACCAGGGCGCGGCCGAGCGGTGCCGCCACGGCGGCGCGCTGGGCCTCGTTGAGGTCGTCGATGAGGTCGGAGATATCCATGGCTGGGCAGTGTAACGAAGCCGGCCGTCGGCTGCGCGGCTCAGGCGGGTTTCACCGCCGACAAACCCGCGATCACCTCGGCCACCGCCCGCAGGGTCTGCTCCCGCGCGGCACTCCGGCGCCAGTACAGCGCCATGCGGCGTACCGGCGGCTCGTCGGAGAAGGGGCGCAGTTCCAGCCGGCCCTGGGCGTCGAAGGCGCGATAGACCTCGGCGGCCAGCGCCGGCAGCAGCGTGATGCCCACCCCTGCGCTGACCATCTGGCGCAGGGTCTCCATGCTGGTGGCGCGGAACTCCTCGTCCTCCCGCACGCCGACGCGGTTACAGATATCCAGCGCCTGGTCGCGCAGGCAGTGGCCTTCCTCGAGCAGCAGCACCTTCTCCCGGGCCAGGTCCTGCAGCGCGATGCGCTCCTGTACCGCCAGGGGATGCCCCGGCGGCAGGGCGACCACGAAGGGCTCGGCGAATACCTCCACGTGATCGAAACCGGCCACGTCCACCGGCACCGCCATCAGGCCCGCGTCCAGCTGGCCGCGCTGCAGGCGCTCGATCAGGCGCGCGGTCTGGTCCTCATAGAGCAGCGGGCGCAGGCGTGGCAGCTGCGTGCCGAGCGCCGGCATCAGGTGCGGCAGCAGGTAGGGACCGGAGGTGGGAATGAAGCCCAGGCGCAGATCGCCGCCCAGCGGGTCGGCCGCGGCCTTGGCGTACTGCACCAGGTCATCGGCCTGGTTGATGATCTGGCGAGCGCGCTCGGCGATGGCCGAGCCCACCGGGGTGAGCATGACCTGCTTGTGGTTGCGCTCCACGAGCTGCACGCCCAGAAAGCCTTCCAGTTTCTTGATCTGGGTGCTGAGGGTGGGCTGGCTGACGAAGCAGGCTTCGGCGGCACGGCCGAAGTGACGGTGGTCAGCCACCGCCACCAGATAGCGCAGGTCACGCAGGTTCATGGTCGTCTCGCGATGAGGGTTGTGGGCATCATGCTACCAAACCGTCGCCACCGCCGGGCTTTTCGCCGACGGGTCGAATATACTAGGGTTCAGGGCGACAATGGTTACTGACCTTGGGACCTTGACGCCATGCCGCATCGTGGCGATAAAACAATAATCCACCGCAGGGAGGCGGGCCGTATCGCAGGGGGAAGATCATGCCTACGACTCACCCGGTGCCCGCCGGCACCGCTGCCGCGCCCGGCGTGCGCGTTCCATGCACGCAGCTCATCGCCCCCCAAGCTCCGCCCGTCTGGTGCCGCCGAACCTCGCTCGGCCGCAGCAGCTAGCATTTACCCCTAACCGAACCGGATTGAATCTATGGGCCTGGCACGCACTCCCCTGGATATAGACAGCGTTTCCGTCATCGTGGTGGATGACGCTCGTTTCACCTGCGAGATGATCCGCCGCATGCTCAAGGGCGCGGGCTATCACGACATCCGCGTCGCCAACAGCGCCCACCAGGCGCTGGAGATGATGCGCGAGCGCAAGGCCAACATCCTGCTCGCCGACTGGCTGATGCCCGAGGTGGACGGCCTGGATCTGACCCGGCAGGTGCGCCAGTTCGACGAGGAGACCAACCACTACACCTACGTGGTGCTGCTCACCGCCAAGGAAGGCGTGGAATCCTTGACCGAGGCCTTCACCCATGGGGTGGACGACTTCATCAACAAGTCGCCGGACAACAAGGAACTGCTGGCCCGCATCAACGCCGCCGGGCGTATCTCCAGCCTGCAGAATGCCCTGCTCAAGGCCAACCAGCGGCTCACCGAGCTGAACCGCCTGCACGAGGAGCGCCACAGCTTCGACACGATCACCGGGCTGGGCAACCGCGCCTATCTGGAGCGTCAGCTGGACAATCTGCTGCGCCACGTGGAAGCGCGGGGGGGCGCGGCCTGTGTGGCCGCCATCCGCATCAACGATTTTCCCAAGCTGGTGGCGCGCTACGGCGAGGCCGTGGGCCGCGAGGTGCTGGAGGCCGCCGCCAACCGCCTGCAGCAGTCCACCCGGCCGCTGGACGTGGTCACTCGCATCGATCAGGCCTGTTTCGGCGTGCTGATGAACCAGGAAGACCTGGAGCAGTGTCACCCGAACGCCTTCCGCCGCATCCACCAGGCGCTGAACCTGCGCGCCTACAAGACCTCGGCGGGTTTTCTGAGCATCGGCGCCGCGGTGTCCATCTGCGGGCTGGGGGCGACCGAGGAAAGCGAGCGACCGGAGCCCGGCGAGATCATCGACTTCGTCTCCCGCCACCTGGGCGAGGCGCAGCTGACCGGGCGCGTGCACATGGTGGAGTGGCGCCACCGGGCGCCGGGCTGACGCGCACCCTCCTGCCGCACCGAATTGCGGTCGGCTCCAGTTCCTGGCTTATACCCGCCGACTCGGTATCATCATCCCTACCGGCCAATCTCAACAACACCAGTGGACGGCGTTGTACCGCGCGGCGCAATCTACCCGCCGCGTATCGCTTGGACGGTGTGGCCCGCCAACCATGGGCACACCCAGGGAACAGGATGGTGCGTCATGAACAACTTGCTTCGTCGACTGGAACAGGAACGAGAGCGCAGCAGCTACCTGCTGTCCGCACTGAAACGGCAGCTGAACGCGATCCGCGAGGGGTGCCGCGCCGACTACCCGCTGCTGGGCGAGCTGCTGGAACAACTGAACAGGCGGCTTGGCGCGTATCGTCGCTCCCATGAGCATCTGTTTTGCGACAGCCAGGCCCGGCACCAGCCCGAGCTCGCACGCCTGGTCGATGAGATCCGACAACGCCACAGCCGCTTGTACGATGGTGGCAGACAGTGCCGCCAGGCAGTGGAAGACGTGCTGAATGATTGCCTGGTGCCGCGCCAGGCGCTGCTTCAGCCCGGCCTGCAGTACCTCAACGGCTATCCCCGCTATCTGCAATGTCGCGAACGCGCGATCCTCGCCGTCGCCAGCACGCTGGTGGCGGCGGACCGTCCCTGGGCCGCCGACTGGCCAGCGGCCGGGAACGGCGAGCACTATAACTGGCGGGCGGCTGGCGACCGTCGGCGCGGTGCGCCGCGCCGATTGAGCTGGCAGTTCTAGGGCGACACACACGGCGGGGGCGGCATGCCATGCCGCCTCCGGCCGGCGGGGGAATCCGCAGCCAGCCCACCCATCTATACTTCCCTTGCGCAACGACCGGCCGCATCCCTGCACCAAGCGGGAACCTTTTTCCGATGAGCCGCATCATCCGGATGAACCGCCCTGCAAACTCTCGGGAGCACTCCGCCATGCCAGGCCAGATCGAGTCCGCGCAACGCCACGCCCTGGAGCAACTGCCAGATCACCAGCTCGCCGCCCGTGTGGCCGCCGGTGAGCACGGCCTGTTCGAGCTGATCATGCGCCGCTACAACCAGCGCCTGTACCGCATCGCCCGCGGCATCCTCGGCAGTGACGCCGAGGCCGAGGACGCGGTGCAGGAAGGCTACATCCGCGCCTATCGCAAGCTCGACCAGTTCCGCGGCCCCGAGGGCTTCGGCGGTTGGCTGTGTCGCATCGTCAGCAATGAAGCCCTGATGCGGCTCCGCCGGCAGGTGCGCCTGCGCCTGGCGCCGATCAGCGAACTCGATATGGCCACCAATCAGGAAGCCGCCATGGCAGACCCTCGCTCGCCGGCCGTCAACCCCGAAGCCGCGCTGCACGAAGAGCAGCTCAAGCGCTTGCTGGCCGCCGCCGTCGACGCCCTGCCCGATGCCTATCGCGCCACCTTCGTGCTGCGGGAGGTGGAACAGATGACCGTGGCGGAGACCGCCGCCTGTCTGGGCGTGGAGCAGACCACGGTGAAAACCCGCGTTCACCGCGCCCGCCAGCTGCTGCAGAAGAACCTCAGCGCCGAACTCTGCGCCGCCCTGCCAGGCACCTTCGACTTCGATGGCGCTCGCTGCGACCGCCTGGTGGCACGGGTATTCCAGCGGCTCAACGCCGCCGGCTGAGAGCTTACCCCCGACGACCCCAAGGAGAACCGCGATGAATCACTACCTGAAACGCTTCATCCCCGCCCTGGCTGTGCTCGGGCTCACCGCCTGTGCGGGCATGCACGGCCAACACGCACATCACGGCCCACTCGACACCGCGCCCCCGGGTGGCGAGTACGCCCAGGTGAGCGAGCTGGTGCCGCTGCCGGCGTTCATCCCCGGCCTGGGCACCCTGTACGTGCAACCCGCCACCCTGCCCGCCGGCCCCTTCCTGGCCTACGATCGGGACGATCGACTGGTATCCACCATTTACATGATTCCGCTGGATGATCTCAACGCGCGGAAAAACTTCCCCGAACTGGCGACCGCGGAGCGCAAGGTGGTGCGCACCGAGCTGGCCTACAACGCCGGCCACCCGGGCGTGGCCGAGCCGCACTACCACATTGTGCTCTGGCATGTGCCGCCCGCCGAAGCGAAGCTGAAGTAAGGGCCATGCGAAGGCGTGAGCTGTTGAAAGCCGGCGGGGGACTCCTCGCCGGCGCCCTGCTCCAGCCCCGCTGGTTGCTGGCCGCCGATGTACTGGAGATCGAGCTGCTCAGCGACCCGGCCGGGGGTCACGTGAACTTCGACCCGATCGGGCTGTTCCTGCAGCCGGGGCAGACCGTGCGCTGGGTGAATCGGGCCAATGTGCACACGGTCACCGCCTATCATCCAGACAACGACCGACACCCGCTGCGCATCCCCCGGGCGGCCGAACCCTGGGATTCGGGCTATCTGATCGAGCCGGGCAAGGTGTTCGAGCGCCGCTTCGAGGTGCCCGGGGTCTACGATTATTACTGCGCCCCCCACGAGGCGGCGGGCATGGTGGGACGTTTGGTGGTGGGCGAGATCAGCGGCCCCGGAAGCCGGCCCTTCGACTACTTCCGGGGCGATCCGGGGGCGGCGGATTGGCGCACGGTGCCGGCGGCCGCCCGGGCCCGGTTCCCCGATGCCCGGCGCATCCTCCGCGAGGGCCGGTATTCGATCTAGCAGCCCATTGAGGGTGGGCCGGCGAGTTTCGCCCACAGGTCTCGCCGGCCCTTTGCGGGTGCCAAGCACGCCTGTTCAGAAGGCAAGCTTGTAGCCCACCGTGATGGTGCGGCCTCGGCCCGCGTAGTAGCTGGCGTCCCGGTTATCCGCCGCCTGGGAGTAGTAGCTGATGTACTCCTCGTTCAGCAGGTTCTCCAGGCCCACACTCAGGCGACCCACCGGCAGGCGATAGCCGACACTGGCATCGACCAGGGTGTAGCCATCGAAGTCGTAGCCCGGCGTGTCGAAGTCTCGCTCGAAATGGTGGACAGCCTGCAGCATGGTGCTCAACTTGCCCGTCCAGGCAGCGTTCCAGCGCAGCAGCAGCTTGTTGGGCGCGATGTTACGGCCCAGCAGATCGGTGTCCACGTCGCCATCGTCATCACTGTCGTAGCGACCCTTGCTGTAGGCGTAGTCGGCCTCCAGGCGGTGAGCCGCGTTGACCTGCCAGCCGGCGGAGATCTCCACCCCATGGATCTCGGTCTTCTCGCGCCGCACCTCGTAGACCCCATTCACCCGCGCCAGGCGTGAGCCGAAGTCGGAGTCGGACTCGAAATAGCTCACCGCCAGATCCAGCGCGCCGCGGTTCATGCGGAAACCGATTTCCCGGTTGTCGGTGACGATGGGTGCCAGGTTCAGGAAGCTGTCCACGTCTTGATTCGGCTGGTCGATGCCGCGCAGCACACGGCCCACATCGGGCATGCCGAAGCCTTCCGAGTAATTGGCGAAGATCTGCGACCCGTCGGTGACCTCCACGGTGACGCCGATGTTGTACAGGGTTTCCTCGAAATCGGGATTCCCCCCGGCAACGTCCTGACCACCGTTGTAGGAGGCTAGCGTGCGGAAGTCGTCCACCTTCAGCTCGGCATACTCGTGGCGCACCCCGGCCTGTACGCTGACACGCGCCAGCGGGCGCACGGTGGCCTGGAGGAAAGGCGCGTAGTTGCGGAACTCGGTTTCCGGCACCCATTCCCGGCCGGTCTCGGTGAGCATCTGCCGGGTCTTGTCCCGCAGCAGATCCAGGCCACCGGTCAGATCCAGGCGATCATCCAGCAGGCCGCGCCGGGTGACGGTGAACTTGGCGCCCAGCTTGTCGGATTCGTTCCGGGACTGGTCCCAGAGCTTGCCGCTGGGGTCGATGGCCGGATCCTGGAAGGTGCCATAGTCACCACCACCATACTGCCCGCGGAATCGCTGGCTGTAGAGCTTGGCGGAAACCTCCGTACCGAAGAGATCACCGTGCTTGTAGGCCAGGCTCGCGGTGGTGACCTTGTTGCTCGGCGGCTCGCCTTGCGGGTTCCCCTTGACCGAGGTAGCGGGGGTGCCCGCGCTGCGGTCGCCGGGCACATTGACGTAATCGCCATTGCCTTCCAGTTCGAAGCGGTTGAGCATCAGCTCCAGGTTCTGATCGTCATCGATCCAGTAGCCGAGCTTGGCGAGCAGATCGATGCTCTCCGAGTCCATGACGTCGCCCTGGGTGTCGTCCACCCCGATCAGATCGCCGTCGGTGTCGTAGTACATGCCGCGACCCTGATAGCTGCCGCCGAGCAGATAGTCCCAATCGCCCTCGGCGCCGGAGACCCGGTAGTCCAGCTTGTAGCCCAGGCCTTCGGACTCGTAATCGGTGGGCGCGGTCACGCTCACGCCCACATGCTGGTTGACGCTGCCCGGGTCCGGGCGGCGGGTGACGAAGTTGATGATGCCGCCGGTCGCGCCCAGACCGTGCTCGGCACTGGCGCCGTGGATCACCTCGATGCGCTCCACCATGCTCAGATCGATGGTGTAGCCGGCGCGCGAGCCGTTGCGCAGCGGGTTGGACTGGGGCACGCCGTCGATCATGAACAGCGGATCGCGACCGCGGAAGGTCTCACCGGAGTTGGTGAGCTTCTGCCGCGCCGGCGAGAAGGAGGGAATCAGCTTGCTCAACACCTGGGAGGGGTCTTCGCTCAACGCGGTCTGCGCCTCGATTTCCTCGCGGGTGATCACGGTGATCTTCTGCGGCGTCTCGCCGGCGGTGGAGCCGGCGCGGGTGGCGCTCACGGCAATGGTGTCCATCGCGACAGCGTCATCACGCTGCGCCAGGGCAGTGGGCGGCGCCAGCGCGGCGGCCAGACACAGGGCCAGACAGGGTTGAACCTTTCGGTACACGGCGAACTCCTCTTCGGACGGGTGGGAACACGAAAACAGCGGCGGACACGCTCACCAACAGGTGTTGAGAATGATTCGCATCCGCTCCCCCAGTGGCGGAATCTACGCCTCTCGCGATAGGATCGCAAACACGAATCACTATCACCCTGATTTCGGATTGTGACTTATGCGCCGACTGCTGACCCTCCTGCATACCTACCTGGGGCTCATCGCCGGCCTGCTGCTGGCTCTGACCGGGCTGACCGGCAGCCTGCTGGTGTTCGACCACGCCCTGGATGAACGCCTGGCCCCCCACACCCTCGCCCAGGCCGAGGGCGCGCCCGCGCCGCTGCAGGCCGTGCTGGACGCGGCGCGCAATGCAGCGCCAGGCCACCCACCGCCCACCCGCCTCCATCTGGCGCGCCGGCCCGGCAGCGCGCACGTGGTGCGCTTTCCCACCCCCGAGGGCGCGGTGGGGCCGTTGGAGATCACGGTGGACCCGGTCAGCGCGCAGGTGCTGGCGGTGCGAGGCTGGGGTGAGTACCCCATGAGCTGGCTGTACCGCCTGCACTACACCTTGCTCGCGGGGCAAACGGGCAAGTACCTGGTGGGGGTGGGCGGCATCCTGCTGCTGTTCTTCTGCCTCAGCGGGGCCTACCTCTGGTGGCCCCGGCCGGGGCGGTGGTGGCGCGCGCTCACGGTGAAATGGCGCAGTGGCGCCTTCAGGCTCAATTACGACCTCCACAAGATCAGTGGTATCTATCTGCTGCCGGTGCTGGGCGTGGTGGCCTTCTCGGGGGTGAGCCTGGTTTTTCCGCGGCCGATGATGTCGCTGGTGGCCCCCCTATCGGCCCCGGAGCCCTTCCCCAGCCCGAGTTCGACGCCGGTACCGAGCCCGGAGCGCCTCGACGCCGACCGAGCCGTAGCGGTTGCGGAAGCGGTTTTCCCCGCGGGAAACCTGAAGCGCATCTACCTGCCGCGCAGACCCGAGGACACCTACAGGCTCTCCTACAGGCTGCCCGGCGAGCCCTGGTCGGCTCATGGGGCAAGCTATGTGTGGGTGGACCAGTACAGTGGCGAGGTGCTGGGTAGCCGGGACGCGACCCGCGTGAGCGGCGGCAGCCAGTTCATGAACTGGCAGTTCCCGCTACACAATGGCGATGCCCTGGGGCTGGCCGGGCGCTGGCTGGTGTTCGCCAGCGGGCTGATGCCGGCGTTACTGTTCGGGACCGGGTTCTACATGTGGTGGCGCAAGCGCCAGGGGCGCCGGCGCGGGCGGACGCGTCAGCATGCCGAGCAAACGGGGTAGAACCCTCATGGCGATACGCGCCAGCTCGGAACCCGCTTATTGACCGCACCACCATGGTACGCTTGCACGAAGCGCCGCCGTGCAGGCTACGCCGTCACTCACCCGGCACAGCAGGACAGCTGCTTCACGTCCTTGGTGAAGGTCTGGGCGCAGAGCTTGAGACCTTCCACCATCGTCAGGTAGGGGAACAATTCCTCGCCGATGGCCTGCACCGTCATGCCAGCTCGTAGCGCCATCACCGCCGCCTGGATCAACTCCCCAGCCTCCCCCGCCACCGCCTGTACCCCCAGCAAGCGCCCCGACTCGCGTTCGGCCACCATCTTGATGAAGCCCTCGGTGTCGAAGTTCACCAAGGCGCGCGGCACGTTCTCCAGGTCGAGCCTCCGGGTCTCCACGCTGACCCCCTGCGCGAGCGCCTCGGCCTCCGTCAAGCCGACGGTGGCCACCTGAGGATCGGTGAAGATCACCGCCGGCATGGCGCTGAGGTCCAGGCTAACGTCGCCGCCGGTCATGTTGACGGCGGCCCGGCTGCCCCCGGCGGCGGCCACATAGACGAACTTCGGTTGATCGGTACAGTCACCGGCGGCGTAGATGCCCGGTACCGTGGTTTGCAGCTGTTCATCCACCAGAATCGCCCCACGCGCGGTTTCCACGCCGAGGCTCGCCAGGTTCAGGGCCTCGGTATTGGGTGCCCGCCCGGTGGCCACCAGCAGTTGCTCGGCCCGCAAGGTGCCGGCGTTGGTCTGCAGGGTGAACAGCTGGCCGTCATGGGCCACGCCGCTGGCTTGGGTCTGCTTGAGCACCTCGATGCCCTCGCGGCGAAACGCCGCCTCCACCGCATCCCCCACCGCCGGGTCTTCCCGAGACAGCAGGCGGCTGCGGGCCAGCACCGTGACCCGGCTGCCCAGCCGCGCATAGGCCTGGGCCAGCTCCACGGCCACCACCGAGGCGCCGATGACGATCAGCCGCTCGGGAAGCGTGTCCAGTGCCAGCGCGCTGGCAGACGTCAGGTATGGCGTATCGCTCAGGCCCGAGATCGCTGGTACCGCCGGTCGGGCACCGGTGCCGATGAACGCGCGATCGAAGCGGACAGCCCGCTCGCCGCCCCCGCTCAGTTGGACCTTCAGCTGCCGGGCATCGACGAACCGGGCCTCCCCCCTCAGGACCGTGATGGCGGGATGCTCGCGCAGGATCCCCTCGTACTTGGCGTCACGCAATTCCTCGACACGTGCCTGTTGTTGCGCCAGCAGCTTCGCCCGATCCACCACCGGCGCCTGGGCACTCACCCCTTCATCGAAGGGGCTCCCATTGCGCCGATGCGCAATATGCGCGGCGCGAATCAGGATCTTCGAGGGCACGCAGCCGGTATTGACGCAGGTGCCGCCTAGGGTCCCACGTTCGATCAGGGTGATGCGGGCGCCGCGCTCGGCGGCCTTCAGGGCGGCCGCCATGGCCGCACCGCCGCTGCCGATCACGGCGATATGCCGGTTCCTGTCATCAGTGGTGGCGTTCATGCTCACGCGCAGCAGGCTCCTGGGTTTTTCAAGGCCACTCCCGATACGATCTCGAGGACGCCGGGGTGGCGGGATAGCCGGCATTGGGGCTGGCCTCGATCAATGCCTTCACGGATGTCCGGGTGTCATCGAAGGTAACCCGCGCCGCACGATCCGGATAGCTCACGTCGACCCGCGCGACGCCCTCCACCCTGCTGAGCGCGTCATCGGGCAGGCCGCGCAGGTCATGCCCGGCACCGACAGCGTCACGAGTTCGCGGAGCGCCGCCCTGCATCAAGGAGGCACCGAGCAATGCCCAGGGGCCTCTGAGCGTCTGGCGCCAGCCACGTACCGATGCCGTTCGCCAGCACCGTCGGCTCAGCGGAAATGCCGCGCGATCCAGTAATCCACGGACACCCGACCCGGGCCGTAGGCCAGTACGGCGAGCAGCATCGCCGCCCAGGGCAGATGGAAAGTCTGCCAGCCACCGGGTACGGTCAGCTGAATGACCCCCGTCATGATCAACAGCCCGAAGGCGGCAAAGCGGGTGCCCAGGCCCAGCACCAGCAGCAGCGACAAGCCGAACTCGGCCAGGCCCGACACGAAGGCCATCACGCCGGGAAAGGGGTACGGGTAAGTGGCGCCGAACAGGTGCAGCTTGAATTCGTTGGCGAACAGATAAACCGCCCCCGGCGAGAGCTCCAGAAAGCCGTCGAATTTGGTCAGGCTCGACTTCCAGAACGGAATGGCGACGGTGACGCGCAACAGCAGTTGCGGGAGGCTCATGGGAATGGCCGCCGCCCAGCCGACCAGGCGCTGTACCCGTTCCACCGGCCTCATCCCACCGCGTGCCTGGGGGGAGGATTTAATCGCCGCGTGTTTCATCGTTGGTTCCTCCGGATTCACTTAAAGGGGCTGACGCCGACAATGGCGCCACTGGTACACAACCATCGCAGCGCGGCGACCAGGTCGAACCCCGTGCATTGCCGCTGGGCCACCGCGACCGCCTGGCCGAGTGTTTCCCCTCGCGCCAGCTCCGCAAGCATGGGGTGGAAGCCGGGCGCCAGCGGTGCGGCGTTCACCTCCAGCCGTGGCCGTAGCACCGCGACGTCCTCTGGGCCAGCATCCGCACACTGGGGATCAAGCTCCGAATCAAAGCGGTTGCTCCGCCAGATGCTGAACACCGGCCACCGCGAGCGCAGTAACCGCAGCGTCGGATGTAGCTGCACGACCAGCTCGCCCAGTCTCTCCGGATCCAGCCCGGCCAGTGCCTCCATCCCCAGCGGCTCCGCGTCGGCGGCGTGATAGGCCTCCTGCCAGGCCCACTCGAGCCGGGCCACATCGGCCAGATACGGCACTGAGGCGGCCGGCTCGAAGGAGGCGATGAAGGCGGGAAAGCCGCCGCCGTACTCCAGCAGCACCGGCGAGCGTGGCAGCTCATCGGCCACGTAGGCCCGCGCCAGGGCATGAAAGAATGCCTCCCCCACCAACCGCTCGACCACGCCATAGGTGGCGCGGATAGCCTCCACCAGGCTTACGTGAACGTTATTGCGATAGACGGCGAAGCGTTTCGCCGGGCATTCCGCACCGCGGCCGCGAAGCGGCGCCGGCGGCGGGCGCGCCGGATCACGCAGCGCGGCGACGAACTGGCGCTGCAGCTCAGTGCCCGCCATGACGACGGTCTCCGGCCACGTCCAGGAGGGCCTGGGCACGCGCCGCCTCGGCTTGCAGGCATTCCCATGTCGGCACCCGGGAGTCCCATTCGATGAGTGTGGGCAAGGGTCCGGCACGGGCGAGCAGCGCTCGGAAGAGAGCCCAGACCGGTGCGGCGACTTCGCGGTCATGCGCGTCGATGAGCAGCGGCCGCCCCAGGTCGTCCGCGCTTGTCGCATGGCCGGCCAGATGCACCTCTTCCGCCGCCTCCAGCGGGAAGGCCGCCAGATAGGCCACCGGGTCGAAGTCATGGTTGGCCGCCGACACATAGACGTTGTTGAGATCCAGCAGCAGGCCACACCCGCTGCGAGCGGCCAGCTCAGCGAGAAAGACGGGCTCGCTCAGGGTCTCGTCATGGAAGCGCACATAGGTCGAGGGGTTCTCGATGAGGATGGGCCGGCCCAGCGCCTCCTGCACCCCCGAGACCTGGGCGGCCACATGGGCGAGGGTCTTTTCGGTGTAGGGCAAGGGCAGCAAATCGTTGAGGAACCGGCCACCGTGGCTGGACCAGGCCAGGTGCTCGGAGAACAGCGCCGGCTGATACCGATCGAGCAAGGCGCGCAAGCGGCGCAAATGGGTGCGGTCCGGAGGCTGCGCGCCCCCTATCGACAAGCCCACGCCGTGGATCGACAGCGGGTAATGTTCGCGTATGGCGGTCAGGGCCGCATGTGGTGGGCCGCCGGCGCCCAGGTAATTCTCGGCGTGCACCTCGAACCAGCCGACGGGCGGCCGCTGTTCGAGGATCTGCCGATAGTGCGGCGGCTTGAGGCCGACGCCGGCCTTGGCCGGCATCGACGTCACCGCGGCAGCGTTCCCTGGTACGCCGGCTGGCATGGCGGCAAGCTCCTGCGCTCAGCCCTGGTTCGGCACATCGCGCTCCAGCGCGTCCAGGCTGCCTATGCGCTCACCGGGCAGTTCGATGGACGCGCAAGTGCCGGCCGGCACCAGCTTCCAGGCATTACCCTGATAGTCCACCGTGGAGGTGCCGGCGCAGCTAGTGCCAGGTCCCGCCTGGCAGTCGTTCTGGCCGGCCTTGGCGACGCCGTAGCACTTCTCCATTTCCTTGTCTTGCGCCATGACGGTGCCGGACGCACCGGCCAGTGCCAGCGCGAAGGCGCCGGCGAGCGTGGTGGCGGCGATTCGGGTGCTGGTGCTCATAGCTGGATTCCTCCGATCAAGAGTTGGATCCTTGGGCGGGGGCCTGCGCCGCCCCCGAAGGCGTGCGCGCCACAACCGGCGTGCTGAGGGGCAGTGTGCGCCGCCGGCACCAGCTTGAGTATTCGTAGTAATTCGTAAGTAAAAGCCCCTATGGCTGGGGCGTAAGGCAGGACAGGAGGCCCTTGGGCCGACTCGGCCGCGCGGCGCGGTGCCGCACGGCCCGAGCCACTCTCTACTCCACCGTCACCGACTTGGCCAGGTTCCGCGGCTGATCCACATCGGTGCCGATCAGTACCGCGACGTGGTAGCTGAGCAGCTGCAGCGGCACGGTGTAGACGATGGGCGCGATCAACTCGTCCGCGCTGGCCACGGGCACGATGGTGTAACCCTCGCCCGGCTCGATGGCCACCCGCGGGTCGGCGAATACGTAGAGCATGCCGCCCCGCGCGCGCACTTCCTGCAGGTTGGACTTGAGCTTGTCCACCAGCTCGTCATTGGGGGCCACGGCCACCACCGGCATTTCGCTGTCCACCAGCGCCAGCGGCCCGTGCTTGAGCTCGCCCGCCGGATAGGCCTCGGCATGGATGTAGGAGATTTCCTTGAGCTTGAGCGCCCCCTCCATGGCCACCGGATACTGGGCGCCGCGACCGAGGAACAGGGCGTGGTGCTTGTCGACGAAGCGCTCGGCCAGCGCCTCCACCTCGCTCTCCAACCCCAGGGCCTGTTCCAGGGCGCCGGGCAGCTCGCGCAAGGCCTGCACCAGGCGCCGCTCTCCGGCCTCGTCCAGGGTGCCGGCCTCGCGCCCCAGCGCGCCCACCAGCAGCAGCAGGGCCACCAGCTGTGTGGTGAAGGCCTTGGTGGAGGCGACACCGATCTCGGGGCCGGCCCGGGTCATGAGGGTCAGATCCGATTCCCGCACCAGGGAGCTTTCCGGCACGTTGCAGATGGCCAGGCTCGCGGTGTAGCCCAGCTTGCGGGCCTCGCGCAGGGCGGCGAGGGTATCGGCGGTCTCGCCGGACTGGGAGATGGTGACGAAGAGGCTGTCCGGCGGCACCACGTGGCGGCGGTAGCGGAACTCGCTGGCCACCTCCACCTGGCAGGGCAGGCCCGCGACCCCCTCGAACCAGTAGCGGGCCACCTGGCCGGCATGCCAGCTGGTACCGCAGGCAACGATCTGCACATTGCGCACGCCAGCGAAGATGGCCGCGGCCTCCGGGCCGAAGGCGCCGGTGAGCACCTTGTGATCCGATACCCGCCCCTCCAGGGTCTCGGCCACGGCGCGGGGCTGCTCGTGGATTTCCTTCAACATGAAGTGCCGGTAGCGACCCCGGTCGGCAGCCTCGGCGCTGACCTCGGACTGGCGCACGAGGCGCTCGACTTCATTGCCGTTTTGGTCGTAGATGGTCACCGAATCGCGGCGGATGTCGGCCACATCGCCCTCTTCGAGGAAGATGAAACGCTGGGTGACCGGCAGCAGGGCGAACACGTCCGAGGCGATGAAGTGCTCTTCGAAGCCCACGCCGATCACCAGCGGGCTGCCCAGGCGAGCGGCCACCAGGCGCTGGGGCTCGGCGGTGTGGATTACGCCCAGGGCGTAGGCGCCTTCCAGCTCGGGAATGGCGGCGCGCACCGCACCCAACAGGTCCTCGCCGGCATCCAGGTGACGCTGGATCTGGTGCACCACCACCTCGGTGTCGGTCTCGGAGCGGAAATCGAAGCCGGCCGCGCGCTGCTCGCGGCGCAGGCTTTCGTAGTTCTCGATGATGCCGTTGTGCACCACCGCGAGCTGGTCGTTGTAGGTGTGGGGATGGGCGTTGGCATCGCTGGGCGCGCCGTGGGTGGCCCAGCGGGTGTGGGCAATGCCCAGATGCCCCGCCACCGGTTCCTCTTCCAGCCGACGCGCGAGCTGCTCCACCTTGCCGGTGGTACGCACCCGCTGCAGTCTGCGCTGATCGTCGATCAGCGCCACGCCGGCGGAGTCGTAGCCGCGGTACTCCAGCCGCCGCAACCCTTCCAGCAGTATCCGGCTGACTTCGCGCTCGCTCAGCGCACCTACGATGCCACACATGGTTTCAATCCTCGTTCTTTCGCGGACGGCGCCAGCCGCGCAGGCTCTTTTGCGGGGCGCGTGTCAGGGTCAGGGCATCGGCCGGGGCGTTCTTGCCGATGGTGGAGCCGGCGCCGATGGTCGCCCCCTCGCCAATGCGCACCGGCGCGACCAGCTGGGTGCCGGAGCCGATGAAGGCGCCGGCGCCGATCTCGGTGCGGTGCTTGTTGGCGCCGTCATAATTGCAGGTAATGGTGCCGGCGCCGATGTTGGTGCCCGCACCCACCTCGGCGTCGCCAATGTAGCTCAGGTGATTGACCTTGGCGCCCTCGCCAAGGCGCGTCTGTTTGGTCTCGACGAAGTTGCCCACCTTGGCGCCGCGCGCCAGCTCGCTGCCCGGGCGCAGGCGCGCGTAGGGGCCGATGCGACACTCGGCGGCGAGCCGCGCGCCGTCGATGACACTATGGGACTCTATCCGGCAGCCATCGCCGATGTCCGCGTTACGGATCACGCAATGGGGACCGATCTCCACATTGTGGCCCAGGCGCACCGTGCCTTCGAAGACACAGCCCACGTCCAGGTAGCAGTCGCGGCCGGTGCTGAGCGTGCCGCGCAGGTCGAAACGGGCGGGGTCCGCCAGGGCCACGCCCTCGCGCATCAGCCGCTGGGCGGCGCGGCGCTGGTAGGCGCGCTCGAGGCGGGCGAGCTGCACCCGGTCGTTGCAGCCCTGAACCTCGTCCGCATCCGCCGCGCTCACCGCCTCCACGCAGAGCCCCTCACCCACCGCGCGCTCTATGATGTCGGTCAGGTAGTACTCACCCTGGGCATTGTCGTTGGAAAGACTGCCCAGCCAGCGGCGCAGGGGCTCGGCGGGGGCCACCAACAGCCCGGTGTTGCACTCCTTGATCGCCAACTCCCGGGGGCTGGCGTCCTTCTGCTCGACGATGCGCTGCACGCCCCGGTCGTCGCGGACGATGCGGCCATAGCCGTGGGGGTCGTCCAGCGTGACGGTGAGCAGGTTCACCCCTTGGGGGTTGGGCTCCACCAGCCGGGCGAGGGTCTCGGCGCTCACCAGGGGCACATCGCCATAGAGCACCAGCACCCGGTGATCGTCGGGAATGGCGGGCAGGGCCTGATTCACCGCATGACCGGTGCCTAGCTGCCTGGCCTGCTCCACCCAGCTTACCGGCGCGCCTCGCAGAGCGGCACGCACCCGCTCGCCGCCGTGACCGTAGACCACATGGATGGCGGCGGGCTTGAGGCGTTCGGCGGTTTCCACCACATGCGCGAGCATCGGCCGGCCGGCCAGGCGATGCGCCACCTTGGGCAGATCAGAGCGCATGCGGGTGCCGCGGCCGGCGGCTAGGATGACGACGCTGAGCTTCATGGAGTCCCCTGAAAACCACTGCCCGCTGGCCGGGCCAGCGGGCGCTTGGAGTTTGCTGTCCGATATGCGTCCGCGCGGGCGAACGACAAGGTCCGGAAAAATGGGATGATGTTACCGCATGGCGGGGTTGCGGCGGAAATCAACCATGACATCCGACCACCCGCCCACGCGCTTCCGACCAGCCATCTCCGCGACACGCAAGCCGGCACTGGCCAACGGGGACCGGCCGCAGTCGCTGCCGCGGGTGGCGGGAGGCTGAGGCAAGCTGCCCACGGTATACAAACCAAGCCAGGAGGAGCGGCTCAATAACGCGGCATGTCCGGCTCGATGCGGGCCGCCCAGGCGTCGATGCCGCCGGCGAGGTTGACCACCCGCTCGCGGCCCTGCTCGCGCAACAGCAGGGCAATGCGTTGGCTGCGCCCGCCCTGGTGGCAGTACACCACCACCGTGCGATCCGCCGGCAAGTCCTCCAGCCGCCCGGCCACCTCGCCCATGGGGATGTGCAGACTGCCGGCGATATGGCAAATGGCCCGCTCATGGGGCTCGCGCACATCCAGCAGCAGGGGCGCACCGGCGTCTTGCTCGGCCCGCACCCGCTCCGCGCTCCATTGGGGAATGCCCTCTTCCTCGTCCGCCCTATCCGGCGACGCGGCGGCACAGAACACCGGATAACGCTCCGCGTCGAGGCCGTTGATGCGCGGGCGCTCGCCGCACAGCGGGCAGTCCGGATCGCGACGCAGCCTGATGCTGCGGGTCTGCATGGCGAGCGCATCCACCAGCAACAAGCGCTCGCGCATGCTCTCGCCGATGCCCGCCAGCTGCTTGATCGCCTCGATGGCCTGCAGGCTGCCGATGATCCCGCAGATCGCCCCCAGCACACCGGCCTCGCCGCAGTTGGGCACGCTGCCCGGCTCCGGCGGTTCCGGGAACAGGCAACGGTAACAAGGCCCGCCGGCGGCCGGGTGAAACAGCGCCAGCTGCCCCTCGAAGCGGGAAATACTGCCGTACACCAGGGGCTTGCCGGCCAGATACGCCGCATCGGTGTTCAGATAACGGGTGGAGAAATTGTCCGAGCCGTCCACGATCAAATCATACTCGGCGAACAGCGCCAGGGCATTGTCCGGTGTCACCCCGTCCGGGTGCAGGCGCACGCGGATGTGGGAATTCAACGCCGCGATGCGGTCCCGCGCCGACTCGATCTTGGGCCGGTCGATATCCGCCTCGCCATGGAGAATCTGGCGCTGCAGATTGTGCGCCTCCACGGTATCGAAATCCGCCAATCCCAGGGTGCCGACACCGGCCGCGGCCAGGTACAGGGCCACGGGGCTGCCCAGCCCGCCGGCGCCGATCACCAGCACCCGGCTCGCCCGTAGAGCCAGCTGGCCGTCCAGGCCGAATTCGGCCAGGCGCAGGTGGCGGCTGTAACGCAGCATTTCCTCAGGGCTCAGGGGGTTTTGCTCTGTCATCGATTCGTCCCTATCGGCGTGCGCGACCTCAAAGGACCGCGCGGTTGAAGCGCAGGGCCGGCGCGATCAGCTTGATCACCGGAAGGCCGAAGCGCGGCTTGCTCAGATCGAAACTGTACACCGGTCCAAGCCCCGCCTGGGCCATGGCGTCCAGCAGTGCCTGGTGAACCTGGAAAAGATCCCCCCGAGGGGCGGATACCGCCTCGCGCACGTCGGCCCAACGGGCATTGGGGCGCAGGGCGTCGAAGTCGCGGTAGGCCGCCTCTTCCCGAGTGTTGCGCGCCCGATACACTGGCTTGTCCATGATGTCTTCCCGGGAGCCGTGGATGCAGATGGCCCGGGCCTGGGCGGCCTCGGTGATGGCGACGGCGGCGGCGCTCGTCGGGTCGCTATGGCAGCCGTAGCCCGGGTTCAGGGTGGACATGGCACTGAAGGGCGCGCGGTTGAGCAATACTGCCCAGAAGGTGTGCACCGGCAGGGGACCGGGCACGGCCATCAGCACCAGCTCGCTGTCTGCGGCGCGTATTCGCTGGTGGAGTTCCAGCAGCAGCGGTTCGTCCACCGTGCGCATATCCACCACCCGGACTGCCTCGCGGATGCGCGGCTTGCCGTCCACGCTCAGCCGCGACACCGCATCCCGCTCGATCAATTCATAGAGCGCGTGCAGGCTGGCCTCCACCGGGTGATTGCCGCTGGCAAGCCCGTTGGTGGACGTGGCGCACAGCGCGGGCTCGCAAAAGTACACTGCGCTGGCGGGCACCTGCACCACGCCTCCCGAGATCAGATCCCGGCCTTCGGTCCAGTACAGCTGGCGCCGGTCGCTGTAATGATTACCCAACGCTTCGCTCAGGGCCTCCGGGTGCAGGGGCCGTGCGCCTTCGGCGGCGAGCCGCGCGGCACTGGCCCGGCGCAGCCGCTGGGGTTCGGGCGTTTCCGCATGATACAGCTCGATGGACGCCATCAATGCGGCGACCCGGGCTTGATCGGGCTCCATGCCCTTGCCGCCGGAGATCTGCAACACCGGCGAATGGGGCCGGGTGGCGCAGAACACCGGAATCCCCAGGCAATCCAGCCCGGTGATGTCCAGGCAGCGGGTAATGCCCATATTGGCGAGCATGGGCTTGATCCGCGCCAGGGTCCGCGCCGGCGCCACCAGGCGCTGGGTGCCGTGGCGGGAATCCGCCGCCTGGCCTGGTATCACACGCTGTTCGTTCATGGGCTCAGCTCCGCATGGGCGGGGAGCCGGCGCCCGGCCTCGCCACTCAATTGCATACGGGCGAGCAGTGCGGAATCCGCGCTCCAGCTCGCCCAGCCTAACCAGACCGGCCCCTGGGCCACCAACCAGTCCGCCAGTGCCCGCTCCGCCACCAGACGGCGCAGCTGTTGCCCGCCGCGACCAGCCGCCGCAGCCGCTTGATCCGGCCTGAGCCCCAGCGCCTCCCAGGCCTCGGCCAGCACCGCGTCGGGGCAGGCTATACCCTCACCCTGCGCCCAATCGGCCAGCAGCCGGTATTCGGCCAAGCGCAGTCGCAGGCCGGGGTCGGCCGCTTGCGCCAGCACTATCCCGGGCACGCTTGCCGAGGGACTCAGCGCAAAGTCCCCGGCCTCGGCCAGCAACCCACGCAGCAGCGGATAATCGTCCCGGGGCACGAGCCCCGCGCGCGCCGGGTCGGCCAGCGCCCATTCGAGGCGCGCATAAGCGCCCACGCCGTCGTGAAATTCCGCCTCGGTGAGGCCATTGGCGCGCAGCCAATCGGCGCGCTCGCCGCTCACGAAGCGGGCCTCCCAGGCACGCCGGTAATCCTCGGCGAACCCGGCCGGACAGACGACGCCACGGGCCTCCAGGGCGCGCTCCAGTAAAAACGCCTTGCTCACGGCCGATACCAGATCCGCCAGCCGCGCCGGCTCCGCCGCCAGCAGCTTCAGCGCCACCGTGCCCGGATAAAGATGTCCGTCCGCACGCCATAGCCCGCGGCGCAGATGCGCCGCCGCGCGGAACTGCTCGGCGCTTGCGGCACAGCGCGCCGGGACGGCCCAGCGCACGGGCGGCCGCGCCGGCTCGCCGGCCCGTTTCAGGGCGCGACGGGCGTCCTCGGCCTTCAGGTCCGGCGCCCGCTCACGCAGATACTCGGCAAGCGCATCGACCCGGGGCCAGGCCTGCGCCCGCGCATGGCGCAGCAAGCGGGCGGTGGAGCGATACCCGTAGAAGGTATTGCGGGCAAGCGTTAACAGCGATTCAGTCTGCGCGGGGGTCAGCAGGCCCTCGGCCTGGGCGCCGGCAAGGGCGTGGCGGATATTCACCAGAGGCAGCGACAAAGCCCGCCACGGCGGCTCGGCGGCATGCATCAGCGCCACCTCGTCATCGCCTTCAATGTGTCCGTCACGGTACCACTGGAACACCTGGCCCACGCCCTCCATGCCGTAAGGGTGCAGCTCCGCGGCGCGCAGCGCGCCCATGCTGGCCGCGCCGATCACCCGAATACCACGCTCCAGCGCCTCGAGCAGCTCCCGTTGCCACACGGGGGTGACGGCGTCGAAGAGCCCGTCGATGAGCACGAGGGTGTGCACCCCCGAGCCCATGAGCCGATAGACATCGCCCAGGCGCACCGGCGGGTAGTAATTGGCGCCGGGCAGCAGCGCTTTCGCCTCCGACAGCGGCAGGCTGGGGCCGAGGAACACGGCACGCGGGCGGGCGGGGTCATAGTGCATGTACGTACCAGTGCAGTTGCCAGCGTTCAACCCGCCACAGGCCATGGCCTTGCGGGGTGCTGCGCTGCTCCCCCGGCTGCGGGCGGCCAGCGCGGAATCTGGTGCAGATCGTAGCCGGTGTGCAGCACCAGCGGGCCGCGGCGGGTATTCCATACCTGGGCTGGGGCGGGCTCCGAGGCGCGCCTTGGTTCGTGCCAGGGGCAAATACCCCAGGGCGGCGGACAACGGGCGCCTTCGGCCAGCGCAGAGTAGCAAAATTGGCGTCCGCAATGTGGCACAAGGCTAGCCGGCGGGGCCGACGGCTCGGCCACCGAGGCGGCGTAGCGCGCATCGAGACAAGCCGCGGTGCGCAAGCTGTGGAAGTGCTCGCCGGAACGTCCCGGCGCCTGTTCGCGCAACCCGTCGACGCGGGCCACCCGCGGGCTACATTCGGCGGGCGTCCGCCGCGGTGGACAAGGATAAGGACCGGCGGCGCGATGGGTGTTGTGCTTTTCCGGCAAGGCGCGATGATGGTAGACCCAATCGCCGCCTTGGCCGAGGAGCCCCGCCGATGAACGATGCCGCCGAACGGGTCCTGCTGGTGGACGCCCAGGACCGGGTACTCGGCACCCGCGGGAAGCTGCAGGCCCACCGCGAGGGCGCCCTGCACCGGGCCTTTTCCCTGCTGCTGTTCGACGATCAGCAGCGCTTGCTGCTGCAGCGCCGAGCGCTGAGCAAATACCATTGCGCCGGGCTTTGGAGCAACACCTGCTGCAGCCACCCGCGCCCGGGCGAGGCCACGGACGCCGCCGTGGCCCGGCGGCTGGACGAGGAGCTCGGGATGCGGGCCGAGGCACACTTCGCCTACTCCTTCCAATACCGCGCGGCGCTTGCCGGCGGCCTGGTGGAGCACGAACTGGACCACGTCTACCTGGGCCGCGCCCAGGGAACGACGCGCCCCGACCCGGCCGAGGTCATGGACTTGCGCTATGAGTCACTGCCCACGCTGAGGCAGGCCATCGAACAACGGCCCCAGGACTACACTCCCTGGCTGGCATTGATCCTCCAAGACCCCCGTCTCGAGGAATCACTGACCAAGGCCGGGATCGTCTGAATCGCGCTTAACGTCCTACACCACCATCAGCACAAAAAAACGCCACCCGAGGGTGGCGTTTTCGATGGCCATCCGCTTCCGAGGAAGCTCAGCGACCGAGGGTCTTGCGTACCCGCTGCAGGGTGCGAAGCTGGGCCGCCGCCTCGGCCAACTGGGCCTGAGCGGTGGCGTACTCAATCTTCGCGTCCTGGTTCTTCATGGCCTCTTCGGCGCGCTTGATCGCCTCCTGGGCCGCGGCTTCGTCCAGATCCTTGGCGCGGGTCGCGGCATCCGCGAGCACCGTTACCACGTGGGGCTGCACTTCCATCAGACCGCCGGAGACATAGAAGAACTGCTCCTCGCCACCCTGGGCGCGCACCATGACTTCACCCGGCTTGAGCTGAGCGAGCATGGGCATATGGCGGGGCAAGATGCCCACCTCGCCCTCGGCGGCACGGGCCAGGATGAACTCGGCGGTACCCGAATACACCTCTTCTTCCGCGCTTACGATATTCACATGCATGGTCATGGCCATGAGCCTGCCCACCCTGTCTTAAAGTGTGTTCGCCTTCTCGACGGCTTCCTCGATGGTGCCGACCATGTAGAAGGCCTGCTCCGGCAGGTGATCGTACTCGCCATCGACGATGCCCTGGAAACCACGGATGGTGTCCTTGAGCGAGACGTACTTGCCGGGGGCGCCGGTGAACACTTCCGCCACGAAGAAGGGCTGGGAGAGGAAGCGTTGGATCTTGCGCGCCCGGGAGACGATCTGCTTGTCCTCTTCGGACAGCTCGTCCATGCCCAGGATCGCAATGATGTCCTTCAGCTCCTTGTAGCGCTGCAGGGTACCCTGCACGGCGCGGGCGGTGTTGTAGTGCTCCTCGCCGATGACCAGCGGGTCCAGCTGTCGGGAGGTGGAATCCAGCGGGTCCACCGCCGGGTAGATACCCAACGAGGCGATGTCGCGGGAGAGCACCACGGTCGCGTCCAGATGGGCGAAGGTGGTGGCCGGGGACGGGTCGGTCAGGTCATCCGCGGGCACGTATACGGCCTGGATGGAGGTGATCGAACCGGTCTTGGTGGAGGTGATGCGCTCCTGCAGCACGCCCATTTCCTCGGCCAGGGTCGGCTGGTAACCCACCGCGGAGGGCATGCGGCCCAGCAGCGCGGAAACCTCGGTGCCGGCCAGGGTGTAGCGGTAGATGTTGTCCACGAACAGCAGCACGTCGCGGCCTTCGTCGCGGAAGTACTCGGCCATGGTCAGGCCGGTCAGCGCCACGCGCAGGCGGTTGCCCGGCGGCTCGTTCATCTGGCCGTAGACCAGTGCCACCTTGTCGAGGACGTTGGAGTCCTTCATCTCGTGGTAGAAGTCGTTACCCTCACGGGTACGCTCACCCACGCCGGCGAACACGGAGTAGCCGCTGTGCTCGATGGCGATGTTGCGGATCAGCTCCATCATGTTGACGGTCTTGCCCACACCGGCGCCGCCGAACAGGCCGACCTTGCCGCCCTTGGCGAAGGGGCAGATCAGGTCGATGACCTTGATGCCGGTCTCCAGCAGCTCCTGGCTGGCGGCCTGCTCCTCGTAGGAGGGGGCGTCGCGATGGATCGCCCAGACGTCTTCGTTACCAATCTCGCCGGCTTCGTCGATGGGCCGACCCAGCACGTCCATGATCCGGCCCAGGGTCTTCTTGCCCACGGGCACGGAGATGGGGGCGCCGGTGTTGGCCACGGCCAGGCCGCGCTTGAGGCCATCGGTGGTACCCATGGCGATGGTGCGGACCACGCCGTCACCGATCTGCTGCTGGACTTCCAGCGTCAGGCCGGCTTCTTCCACGGTCAGCGCGTCGTACACTTTCGGCACGGACTCACGGGGGAACTCCACGTCCACCACGGCGCCGATGATCTGGACAATATTTCCTGAACTCATACCAAGTTCCTCTTCAAGAATGCGTTATCCGGCTCAGACCGCTCCGGCACCGGCGACGATTTCCGACAGCTCCTGCGTAATCGCCGCCTGGCGGGCCTTGTTGTAGGCCAGCTGCAGGTCGTCGATCAGCTGTCCGGCGTTGTCGGAGGCGGCCTTCATAGCCACCATCCGCGCGGCCTGTTCGCTGGCGATGTTCTCTACCACGGACTGATACACCACCGATTCCACGTAGCGCACCAGCAACTGGTCCAGGGCCTCTGGAGCGCTGGGCTCGTAGAGGTAATCCCAGGAATGACTGCGCGCCATGTCCTCGGACGGCGGCACCGGCAGCAACTGCTCGGTGGTCGGCGCCTGGGTCATGGTGTTCACGAACTCGTTGTAGCAGAGCACCACCTTGTCCAGGGTGCCGGCCCGGTAGGCATCCAGCATCACCTTGATGGCACCGATCAGATCCTGCAGACGGGGGCGATCCCCCAGCTGCGTGGTCTGCGCCACGACATTGGCGTCGAGTCGACCGAAGAACTGCACCGCCTTGTTGCCGATCAGGCACAGATCCACATCCTGGCCCGCGTTCTGTGCCGCCTTCAGCTCGGGCAAGACCTTGCGGAACAGGTTGCTGTTCAGGCCGCCGGCCAGGCCCCGGTCGGAGGAGACGACGATGTAGCCAATCCGCTTCGCCTCCCGTTCCACCAGGAACGGGTGACGGTACTCGGGATTGGCTTGGGCCAGATGGCCGATCACCTGCCGGATCTTCTCGGCGTACGGACGCGCCGCGCTCATGCGCTGCTGGGCAGTCCGCATCTTCGAGGCCGCGACCATCTGCATCGCGGTGGTGATCTTCTGCGTGTTCTGAACGCTTTTGATCTGGGTCCGGATCTCTTTAGCACCGGCCATGGGTCACACCCCGCTATCGCTTACCAGGTTCCGGCGGACTTGAAGTCCTCGACGGCCTTGCGCAGACCGGCCTCGATGTCGGCGTTATAGTCACCGGTCTCGTTGATCTGCTTCACCAGCTCCGGCGCGTTGTTGCGCAGGTAGGCATGCAGGCCGTGCTCGAAATCGCCAACCTTCTCGATCTCCACATCATCGAGGTAGCCCTCGTTGATGGCGAACAGGGAGGCACTCATCTCGGCGATGTTCAGCGGCGAGTACTGGCCCTGTTTCATCAGCTCGGTGGCCCGCTGGCCGCGCTCCAGCTGCTTGCGGGTAGCCTCGTCCAGGTCGGACGCGAACTGGGCGAAGGCCGCGAGCTCCCGGTACTGGGCAAGTGCCAGACGGATACCGCCGCCGAGCTTCTTGATGATCTTGGTCTGGGCGGCGCCACCCACACGGGAGACCGAGATACCGGCGTTGATGGCCGGACGGATACCCGCGTTGAACAGGTCCGTCTCCAGGAAGATCTGACCGTCGGTGATGGAGATCACGTTGGTCGGCACGAAGGCGGACACGTCTCCGGCCTGGGTCTCGATGATGGGCAGCGCGGTCAAGGAACCGGTCTTGCCCTTCACTTCACCGTTGGTGAGCTTTTCCACTTCCTCGGCGTTGATGCGCGCGGCGCGCTCCAGCAGACGGGAATGCAGGTAGAAGACGTCACCCGGATACGCTTCACGGCCCGGCGGGCGGCGCAGCAGCAGGGACACCTGGCGATAGGCCCAGGCCTGCTTGGTCAGGTCGTCGTAGATGATCAGGGCGTCTTCGCCGCGGTCACGGAAGTACTCGCCCATGGCGCAACCGGCGTACGGGGCGATGAACTGCTCGGCGGCGGACTCGGAAGCGGACGCGGCGACCACGATGGTGTGTTCCATCGCGCCGTGCTCCTCGAGCTTGCGCACCACGCTGGCGATGGAAGAGGCCTTCTGGCCCACCGCCACGTAGATGCACTTAATGCCGGTGCCCTTCTGGTTGATGATCGCATCCACCGCCACGGCGGTCTTGCCGGTCTGGCGGTCGCCGATGATCAGCTCACGCTGACCACGACCGATCGGAATCATGGCGTCCACGGACTTCAGCCCGGTCTGCACCGGCTGGTCCACGGACTGACGGGAGATGACGCCCGGCGCCACTTTCTCCACCGGGGAGGTCTTGTCGGTGTTGATCGCGCCCTTGCCGTCGATGGGGTTGCCCAGCGCATCCACCACGCGGCCCAGCAGCGGCTCGCCCACCGGCACTTCCAGGATGCGTCCGGTGGTCTTTACCGAATCGCCCTCGGAAATGTGCTGGTAGTCGCCCAACACCACCGCACCCACGGAGTCGCGCTCCAGGTTCAAGGCCATGCCGAAGGTGTCGCCCGGGAATTCGAGCATCTCACCCTGCATGACGTCGGCCAGGCCGTGAATGCGCACGATGCCGTCGGTCACGCTGACCACGGTACCTTCCGTGCGCGCTTCCGCCACCACCTCGAACTTCTCGAGGCGCTGTTTGATCAGATCACTGATTTCGGTCGGATTGAGTTGCATCTCGTTATCCCCTTAGCGGCTCAAGGCGCCGGCCAGCCGTTTCAGCTTGCCTTGCACCGAACCGTCGATGACTAGGTCGCCTGCGCGAATCACTGCCCCACCCACCAGCGTCTCGTCTACCTCGGTACGGAGGTTGACGCGGCGCTCCAGGCGGCGTTCCAGGGCCTCGGCCAACTGCTTGCGCAGGTCCTCGTCCACCACTTGCGCGGTAACCAGGGTGGCATCCACGGTGCGCTCGGCCTCGGCACGCAGGGCGTAAAACTGCTCGGCGATGGCGGGCAGCAGGGTCAGCCGATCGTTTTCGATCAGCAGACGGATCAGGTTCTGCCCGTGCTCGTTGAGCTTGTCGCCGCAGATATCGAACAGCAGTTCGAGTTTCTGCTCACCGGTCAGCCGCGGGGTGCCCAGCGCGGAACGCAGATCCGGATGAGCGACCACGGTGGCGGCGAACTGCAGCATGTCGGTCCATGCTTGCAGCGCATTCTGCTCACGCGCGAGTTTGAAGACGCCCTGGGCGTAAGGCCGGGCGACGGTGTTGGTCTCCGCCATGATTGGCTTGCCTCAGAGTTGGTCGGCCAGTTCTTTGAGCATGGCGCTGTGCGCGCCGGCATCCACTTCGCGCTGGAGAATCTGCGAGGCGCCCAGCACGGCCAGGGCGGCGACCTGCTTGCGCAGCTCCGCCTTGGCCTGAGCCAGCTCCTGCTCCAGGCGCGCCTGGGCGGTCTTGTGCTCGCGATCAGCGGCCTGCCGGGCTTCGGTACGGGCCTCGTCCACGAGTCCCGCACCGCGCCGGTTGGCCTGCTCCACGATCTCCGCGGCCTGTTGCTTGGCCTCACGGATATGTTCGACCGCTTTCTGCTGCGCCAGCTCGAGTTCGTGCTGACCGCGCTCCGCAGAAGCCAACCCGTCGGCGATGCGCTTTTCACGTTCGTCCATGGCCTTCCGGATGGGCGGCCAGACGAACTTCATCGTGAACAGGATGAACACGAAGAACGTGATCCCCTGTCCGATCAGGGTTGCATTGATACCCACGGTAGTAACCCCCGTTGCTGTTCTGCGGTGTGCGCTTTCCCTGGACCTGCTTTAGCCGGTGATGGCGGCCAGCAGCGGGTTGGCGAACATCAGCAGGGCAGCGAAGGCAACACCGATGATGGCGACGGCGTCCAGCAGACCGGCGATGATGAACATCCGGCCCTGCAGCATGTTGGCAGTCTCAGGCTGGCGCGCGGCGCTTTCCAGGAATTTGCCACCCAGCATGCCAAAACCGAGGCCGGTGCCGAGGGCGGCGAAGGCGAAGATCAGGCCGATGGCCAGGGCGGTCATGCTCTGAACCTGTGCGATCAGTTCCTGCATTTTTACTCTCCAGGTTGAGTGATGGTTACAGATGGAAAAAGGGAAACGAAACCTCGGACGAGCCGATCAGTGCTCCTCGTAGGACAAACCGATGTACACGCAGCTCAGCACCATGAAGATGAAGGCCTGCAACGGAATGACGAGGATATGGAAAATGGCCCATGCGCCACCCGGCAGCCACTGCACCCACCAGGGCAACAGGGCGATCAGGATGAAGATCAGCTCGGCGGCGTAGAGGTTGCCGAACAGTCGCATGCCAAGAGAGACCGGCTTCGCCAGCGTCTCGACCAGATTGAGAATAAGGTTGAACGGAGCCAGCCACTTGCCGAAGGGATGGGTGAGCAGTTCCTTGCCGAAACCGGCAAAACCCTTGCCCTTCACCGAGTAGGTGATCATCAGCAACAGCACGGTGATGGAAAGACCAAAGGTCGCGTTCATGTCAGCGGAGGGCAGGATCCGCAGATACGGAATACCCATGGCCATGGCCAGCTCCGGCACCCAGTCCACCGGGAGCAGGTCCAGCAGGTTCCAAAACAGCACCCACATGAAGATCGTCAGTGCCAGCGGGCCGAGGAAGTCACGCGAACCGTGGAAGGCGTCTTTCACGGTGTTGTCGGCGAAACTCACCAACACTTCTATGAAGCCCTGCAATCGCCCCGGCACGCCGGAGTGCATCTTGCGCGCAACGGAATAGAACAGCCCCAGGAACAGCAGACCGGTGACCCAGGAGAAAATCAGGGTATCGATGTTCAGTGTCCAGAAACCGCCATCGCCAATGGACAGCGTCAGGTGCTGGAGATGATGCTGAACATAATCGGTGGGCGAATCTGCGGCCATACCATGAATCCCGTCTTGTAGATCGTTCAGTCAAAACTGCCGCGCCAGGCCAGCCAATAACCCAGCAGCAAGGTCGCGGCAAAGCTTGTAATCACGGGAACCACCTGGTCCCTGAAGGCGATGACGGCTAGAGAGACGAGCACCGCCGTAAGCAGGAACTTCATCGCTTCGGCTCGGTACAGGGCGCCCAGGGCGGCCTCCGGGTCCGCCTCCGCATTGCGGGCGAACACCTTGATGGCGAAGTAGAAGCTCAACATCACACTGATCCCGCCACCGGCCAGCGCAGCCAATCCGGCGCGCGGCCCCCCGGCGACGAGCCAGAGTACCGCCCCGATCAGTCCGATCGCGATCTGCAGGCGTAACACCCGCCGAACCACTTGCCTGAGCACGCTTCCCCCGTGTTCGTCGGCCGCCGGACCTCTCAGAGGCGGGCGAAGTATAATTAACTGAACCCGCAGGTTCAATGGCTTCATGCACTTAAGTCGACAGGGATCCATCCCCGAGGCGCTGCGGCAGCCCGGCCCTGGTCGGACAAACGGAGCCGTGGCGAACAACCGCCGCCCTTTGCGAGGGCGCCGCCGCGGTGGAAGGCCCTCTGGCCACCGCCCCGGGGAATCGTTCCCTGCGTCGCGGGCAGCTACTGGATGTGCTCGAGAATGCCGTCCAGCTCGTCCAGGCTGGTGTACTCGATCACCAGCTTGCCGCGCCCCTTGGCGTTGTGCTGAATCTTGACCGCGGCGCCCAGGCGCTCGCCCAGTTCGTCCTGCAAGCGGCGCAGGTCCGGGTCCACGGCCTTGGGGCGCGGAGCGGTTTCGCCCTCCAGGAGCTTGCGCACCAGCGCTTCGGTGGCACGCACGGTCAGGCCTCGCTCGGCCACCTGCAGCGCCGCACGGGCCTGCTCGGGCTGGGGCAGAGCCGCCAGTGCCCGGGCATGGCCCATTTCCAGGCGCCGCTCGGCCACCAGCCGCTTGACCTCCGGGGCCAGTTCCAGCAGGCGCAGCAGGTTGCTCACGCTGGCCCGGGAACGGCCCACGGCATCGGCGACCCGCTGGTGGGTCATGCCGAATTCATCGGTCAAACGATGCAGGGCGGCGGCTTCTTCCAGGGGGTTGAGGTCTTCGCGCTGGATGTTCTCGATCAGCGCCACCGCGACGGCAGCCTCGTCGGGGATATCGCGGACCAGCGCCGGAATCTCCGCAAGCCCCGCCAGTTGGGCGGCACGCCAGCGGCGCTCGCCGGCGACGATCTCATAGCGATCTTCGCTCAGGGGCCGGACGACGATGGGCTGCACCACCCCCTGGGCCTTGATGGAGTCGGCCAGCTCCTGCAGTGCGGCGGGGTCGAATTCGGTGCGCGGCTGGTAGCGCCCGCGTACCAGAAACTCCACGGGGAGGGACTTCAGTTCGCCCCGGTCATCCAGGCCATCGTAGCCCGCGTCTCCGAGCAGCTCATCGAGTCCCCGGTCCAGTCCCCGTCGCTTGGCGGCCATGTGCTTGTTCTCCTGCGGTCCTTGTCGCTCAGGCGGCGCTGCGCTGATGGCGGCGAATCATTTCGCTGGCCAGCGCGCGGTAGGCGATCGCACCCCGCGAGCTGCGGTCGTACTGCAATGCCGGCAACCCGTGGCTGGGCGCTTCGGCCAGGCGCACGTTGCGGGGAATCATAGTGCGGTAGACCTGATCCTTGAAGTGTTGAATCAGCTGCGCGCCCACTTGGTTGGCAAGATTATTGCGCGGATCGAACATGGTGCGCAGCAGGCCTTCGATCTGAAGCTCCTTGTTCACCCGGCTCTGGACCCGGCGAATGGTGTTGAGCAAGGCGGTGAGGCCTTCCAGTGCGTAGTACTCGCACTGGATGGGGATCAGCACGCCGTGGGCGGCGACCAGGGCATTGAGGGTGAGGATGTTCAGCGAGGGCGGACAGTCGATGAGGATGTAATCGTATTCGTCGCGCACCCGGGCGAGCTGCAGGCGCAGGCGCTGTTCGCGACCACTGGCCTCCATGAGTTTGAGTTCAGCGGCGGTCAGATCGCCGTTGCCCGGCACCAGGTCGTAGCCGGCGGGCTCCACCGACAGGATGGCTTCGCGAATGCTTACCTCATCGAGCAGCACTTCGCATCCGCTGTAGCGATGGCCATCCTTGCGCAGGCCCGAGCCGACAGTGGCGTTGCCCTGCGGGTCCAGGTCGATCAACAGCACCTTCTTGCGAGCCGCCGCCAGCGAGGCGGCCAGGTTGACGCAGGTGGTGGTCTTGCCGACACCGCCTTTCTGGTTGGCGACAGCGATGATCTTGCCCATAAGTCCCTGTCCTCGAAGCGGATGCGGTGGTTGCTCAGCGGCGCAATGCTAACCCGGGCGCGGCCGAGCCCACTGCTATTCCTCGGTGGGGCGCAGCACCAGCAGGCGGCGCTCGGCCTGCAGGCCCGGCACCACCAGGCGGTGATCGTGCACCTGATAGCGTTCGGGTTCCAGCGCCTGCTGCTCGGTTTCGGCCAAGGGGCCCTTCATGGCCAGTAGTCGGCCGTGCGGGGCACGCAAGGGTTCGGCCAGGGCGGCGAAATCCGCCAGCTCCGTGAAGGCGCGGCAAATAACGCTATCAAAGCGCTCGCGCGGCCGGTAGTCCTGAACCCGTGCCTGCACCGCTTCCACGTTGCCAATGCCCAGCTCCAGCACGGCCTGACGCACGAAACGGATTTTCTTGCCGTTGCTGTCGAGCAAAACCAGTTGCCAGTCCGGGCGGGCCAGTGCCAAGGGGATGCCCGGCAGACCGGGACCTGTTCCCAAATCCAGCACCCGGGGACCGCGCACGTGGGGCAGCGTGGCGAGACTATCGAGCAGATGGCGCGGGACCATCTGCGCGGGCTCGCGCACCGCGGAAAGGTTGTAGGCGCGATTCCATTTGTGCAGCAGCACCAGGTACGCCAGCAGCGGTTCGGTCAGCGCGGCGTCCAGCCCCAGGGTTTCCAGGCCCCGGCGAAGCGGCGGGCGCAACTCGTCGATCATGCGCTGTGGCGCAGGTTGCCCTGCTTTTTCAGATGCACCAGCAGCAGGGAGACGGCGGCGGGTGTCACGCCCGGCACACGGCCGGCTTGACCGATGGTCTCGGGGCGGTGGCGGCGCAGCTTTTCCCGCACCTCCGATGAAAGCCCGCTGACCGTGCCGTAGTCCAGGTCTTCCGGCAGGGCGAGTTCCTCGTAACGACTGCTGCGCGCCACCTCGTCCCGCTGGCGGGCCAGGTAACCGGCGTACTTGGCCTGAATCTCCAGCTGCTCGGCGACTACCGGGTCGTCCACCCCGGGACCGGCGCCGGGTATGAGCATCAGGCCATCGTAGCGGGTTTCCGGGCGGCGCAGCAGCTCTTCCAGGCGCTGCTCGCGGCGCAAGGGGCCACCGAGCACGTCCCGGGCGAGGTCTTCCGGCACCTGTTCGGGGCGTACCAGGACATCGCGCAGACGTTGCTGTTCCCGCTCCAGGCGTTCGCGTTTGGTCTCGAAGGCGCGCCAACGGGCATCGTCCACCAGACCCAGCGCGCGACCCTGTTCGGTCAGGCGCAGATCCGCATTGTCCTCGCGCAGGTGCAGGCGGTACTCGGCCCGGCTGGTGAACATGCGATAGGGCTCGCGGGTGCCGCGGGTGATCAGGTCATCGATGAGCACACCGATATAGGCCTGATCCCGCTTCGGCTCCCAGGGTTCCTGGCCCCGAGCGCGGCGTGCGGCGTTGACGCCTGCCACCAGCCCCTGGGCGGCGGCTTCCTCGTAGCCGGTGGTGCCGTTGATCTGACCGGCGAAGTAGAGGTTCTCCACCGGCCGGGTTTCCAGGCTCGCGCGCAGATCACGCGGATCGAAGAAATCGTACTCGATGGCGTAACCCGGGCGGGTGATGTGGGCCTGTTCGAAGCCCTTGATGGAATGCACCAGATCCAGCTGCACGTCGAAGGGCAGGCTGGTGGAGATGCCGTTCGGGTATAGCTCGTGGGTGCCAAGACCTTCGGGTTCGACAAAAATCTGATGCGCTGTCTTGTCGGCGAAGCGAACCACCTTGTCTTCCACGGAGGGGCAGTAGCGTGGGCCGGTACTTTCGATTACGCCGCTGTACATGGGCGAGCGGTCCAGGCCGGCGCGGATCAGCTCATGGGTGCGTTCATTGGTGTGAGTGACCCAGCAGGAGACCTGGGTGGGGTGCTGGTCCACCTGGCCGAGGAAGGAGAATACCGGGGTCGGGGTGTCGCCCGGTTGCTCGCTCATCTGGCGGAAATCCACAGTACGCCCGTCGATACGGGGTGGGGTTCCGGTCTTCAGCCGCGCAACCCGAAACGGTCTTTCACGCAGGCGTCGAGAAAGCGTGTTGGCGGGCGGATCGCCGGCACGCCCGCCCTGGTGGTTTTCCAGGCCGATGTGAATCTTGCCGCCAAGGAAGGTACCCACCGTAAGTACCACGGTGTCGGCGTGAAAACGCAGGCCCATCTGCGTGACGACGCCCCGCACGCGGTCTCCGTCGATGATCAGATCATCCACGGCTTGCTGGAAAACGCTGAGATTGGGCTGGTTTTCCACCGCGTCTCGTACCGCCTGGCGGTACAGCTGGCGATCGGCCTGCGCGCGGGTGGCCCGCACGGCGGGGCCCTTGCGGGAATTGAGGATACGGAACTGGATACCCCCCTGGTCCGCGGCCCGGGCCATCAGCCCGCCCAGCGCGTCGATTTCCTTGACCAGATGCCCCTTGCCGATACCGCCGATGGCGGGGTTGCAGCTCATCTGGCCGATGGTCTCCACGTTGTGGGTCAGCAACAGGGTGTTCGCACCACTGCGGGCGGCTGCCAGCGCGGCTTCGGTGCCGGCATGGCCGCCACCGACGACTATGACCTGAAAGCGCTGCGGGTGATCCACGGCAGAGCCACCTCGAGTGGGGCTGGGTAAAAGGGACCGGACAATATAGGCGAGGGTTGGAGGTGGTACAAGCCGGCCGTGCCGCACAGCCTGTGTATAACAATAACTGTTTTATGTCTTTCTTCTTGGAGATTGTTGTTGTTGTTATAGAGGCGGGCGTTTTCTGTTAGGAAGCGATTTATGCTTAGAAAAAACAATTGCTTGCGCGGATGGTAACTTGTGCGCAAGCCGGTGTGGGAAGCTGTGGACAACGCTGGATGAAATGTGGATAAGTCGCGTCGGCATTTTGCTGCACAGGTTATCCACAGCTTGCACGGCCTTGAACCAACAGCTTCTCAACGGCTTACACAGCGCTCATCGAGGGGGTTTCTGTCCCTGTCGGGCGCGGATTCCTCACGTCCATCGCAAGGATTGCGAGGTTTGGCTGGGGAGTGGTGCTTGGGCTTGGGGGCGTGTTCGCAAGCCGGTGCTCGCAGCGAAGGGAGGCGAGGAAGGTGCGCCGGGGGGATTTATTTGCCGATGCAGAAGCTGGAGAAGATCTCGCCGAGCAGGTCGTCGCTGCTGAACTCACCGGTGATCTCGGCGAGTGCCTGTTGGGCGGCCCGCAGGTCTTCGGCCATGAGTTCGCCGCTGCCGAGCTCGCGTTGCGCCCCGGCGGCGGCCAGCGCCTCGGCAGCGCGCTCCAGGGCGCTGAGGTGGCGGCGTCGGGCGATGAACTCCCCCTCCCCGCCCTGGTAGCCCATGCTTGCGGCCAGGTGCTCGCGCAGGGCGTCCAGGCCCTCGCCGGTTTGGGCGCTCAGGGCGATTTCCGTGCCGAGCTCGCCCTGGCATTCCCCCGGTGGGCGATGGCTTATATCCACCTTGTTGCGGATCACGGTGAGGCCCGTGTGGGGCGGCAGGCTCGCCGCGAGTTCCCGCTCGGGGCGGCCTAGACCCTGGGCGTCGTCGATCACCAGCAACACCCGGTCCGCCTGGGTCATGGCCTGGTGGGCGCGGCGTATGCCCTCTTGTTCGATGGGGTCGGGGCTGTCGCGCAGGCCCGCGGTGTCGATGACATGCAGCGGCATGCCGTGGATCTGTATGCGCTCGCGCAGCACATCGCGGGTGGTGCCGGCGATCTCGGTGACGATCGCCGCCTCGTAGCCCGCGAGCCGATTCAGCAAGGAGGATTTGCCGGCGTTGGGGCGACCGGCGATGACCACGTTCATGCCGTCGCGCAGTAATTGGCCGTGGCGGGCACCACGGAGCAGCGCATGCATCTGTGCTTCCAGGGCGTCCAGCCGCCGGTTGACCGCTTCGGCCTGCAGGAACTCCACCCCCTCCTCGTCCGGGAAGTCGATGGCGGCCTCCACGTACACCCGCAGGTCAGTCAGGCCCCGCACCAGCTCGTGGATGCGGCCCGAGAACTCCCCGCTCAATGAACGCAGCGCCGCGCGGGCGCCGGCCTCGGTGGTGGCGGCGATCAGATCGGCGACGGCTTCGGCCTGCGCCAGGTCCAGCTTGCCGTTGAGAAAGGCGCGCTCGGAGAACTCGCCTGGGCGCGCGGGCCGCGCGCCCAGCCGCACCAACTCGGCGATCAGCCGGTCCATGACCACGGGGCCGCCATGGCCCTGCAGCTCCAGCACGTGTTCGCCGGTGAAGGAATGGGGGGCGGGGAAGTACAGGGCGATACCCTCGTCCAGGAGGGTGCCGTCGGCGGCGCGAAAGCGGGCGTACTGAGCGTGCCGGGCCTGGGGTACGCGGCCGGTGAGGGCCTCGGCCAGCGCCGGCGCGCGCGGGCCGGAGACCCGCACGATGCCCACGCCGCCGTGGCCGGGTGGCGTGGCGACAGCGCAAATGGTGTCGCCCATGATTGCCCTACTTCTTGCCCTTGCCGGCCTTGCCCTTGTTCGGCGTATCCTCGCCCCGCTCCACCCGTCGGGTGATGATGGCCTGCTGGGCGATGGACAGGGTGTTGTTGGTCACCCAGTACAGCACCAGACCGGCGGGGAAGAACAGGAAGAACACGGTGAAGATGATGGGCAGGAACATCATCACCTTCTGCTGGATGGGGTCCAGGGGGGCCGGGTTCAGGCGTTGCTGCACCAGCATGGAGATACCCATGAGGATCGGCAGCACGTAGTACGGGTCCTGGGCCGAGAGGTCCTGGATCCAGAGCATGAAGGGCGCATGGCGCAGCTCCACGCTCTCCATCAGCACCCAGTACAGGGCGATGAACACGGGAATCTGGATCAGGATCGGCAGGCAGCCGCCCAGCGGGTTGATCTTCTCTTTCTTGTACAGCTCCATCATGGCCTGGTTCAGGGCCTGACGGTCATCGCCGTGGCGCTCCTTCAGGGCGGCCATCTTGGGCTGCATCTTGCGCATGCGCGCCATGGAGCGATAGCTGGTCTCGGAGAGCTTGTAGAAGACGATCTTGATCAGCAGGGTCAGCAGTACGATGGCCCAGCCCCAGTTGCCTACCAGACTGTGGATCATCTTCAATAGCCAGAACAGCGGCTTGGAGATGACGGTGAGCAGGCCGTAGTCCACGGTCAGTTCCAGGTTATCGGCCGCCGCGGCGAGCCGGTCCTGATCCTTCGGGCCCAGGTAAAGTCGCTGGGTGGGGCTTTCGGCGCGCTGGCCCGCCGCCACATTGATCCATGGCGAGGTGGCGCCGATCACATGGCGCTGGTTGCGACGTACCTGGGTGTAGTAGCGATGCTTGAGGTTCGGTTCCGGAATCCAGGCGCTGAGGAAGTAATGCTCCATCATGCCGGCCCAACCCGCCTGGGTCTCCACGGACAAGCTGTCCTCACGCATCTCCTCGAAGTCGATCTTGCGATATTTCTCTTTAGGGGTGGAGAGCACGGCGCCGGTGAAGCTTTGTGCGCCGAGCAGGAAACTGCCCGTGGAGGTCTCCACCGGCAGCCGGCTCAGTTGTACGAGGGGATAGGCGCGCCAGGCGCGGTCGGTGGCGTTGTCGATCTGGTAATCCACCGACACCACGTAGCTGTCGCGACGCAGGGTGTAACGCTTGGTGACCGTCACGCCCTCGGGACTGGTCCAGGTCAGGGGCACGACCAGCTCGTCCTGGGTTTCGCCGAGGGTATAACGGCGGGCGGGCACATCGTAGAGTGCATCCAGGCCCGGTGCCTCACCCTCGGCGGTCTGCAGGCCGGACTGGGCCGTGTATACCCGCTCACCGCCCTGGGCGAGTAGCTGGAAGGGCGCCGGTTCGTCGGCCTCCACCCGGTGCTCGGGCAGCCAGGCGGCGACGATCTCGCCCCCGCGGGTGCTGATCTCCAGGTGCAGCAGATCGGTGCGCACCTCCACCGTTTCCCCGCGGCCCGCGGCGGTGTCGGCCGCCGATGGCGAGCTGCCGGTGGGCCCGATGGCGACGGCGGGTTCGTCGGCGCTGCTGGGCGGCGCCGCCACCGGGCTCTCGGCTTGCTGTTCGGCCTGCATCGGCACGGGTTCGGAGCCGAAATCCTGCTGCCAGGCTGTCCACAGCAGCAGGCCCAGTATGGCCAGGGCGGAGTAGAGAAAGAGACGAGCGTTATCCATGGGTGTTCATCCGCGGGATCGGGGTTGGGGTACCGGGTCGAGGCCGCCCGGATGCCAGGGGTGGCAGCGGCCGATGCGGCGCACGCCAAGCCAGCCGCCACGCAGCGCACCGTGTCGGCGCAGGGCCTCCACGGTGTACTCGGAGCAACTGGGATAGAAACGACAACGGGGGCCCAGCACGGGGCTGAGGACCCATTGGTACAGGCGAATCAAGCCTATGAGGAGCTTGCGCATCGTTCGCTGAGACGCTGCCATTGCCGGCCCAGGGCCTTGCGCAATTGAGCATTGTCCGCCTGACGGGCAGCGGGCTTGGCCAGCACCACGATGTCCACACCCGGCAGACGGGCATGTTCGAGGCGAAAGGATTCACGCACCTGGCGCTTGAGCCGGTTGCGATCCACGGCACGCGGGGCGCAGCGTTTGGAAACCGCCATGCCCAGTCGTGCTTCCGTATCGCCGTTTGGCAGGCACAGTACAGTGAAGTACTGGCCGCCGATCTTGATGGCGCCGGCGAAGACCCGCTTGAAGCAGGTTGCTTCCGTCAGACGCCGGCGGCGGGGAAAACCCCGCTCGGCCTGGACGGCGTCTTCGGTCAACTCAGGGGCACAGGCGAGCACGGCCCTTGGCGCGCCGGCTCTTCAGTACCTTGCGACCGTTCGTGGTGGCCATGCGCGCACGGAAACCATGGGTACGGGCACGCTTGATGCGGCTGGGCTGGAAAGTCCTCTTCATAACGGTAACCGTCTCTGGCAGCGAGGATAGGGGAAAAATCGAGCCGGCGAATGTACGCTGAAAAGGCCCGTGCTGTCAATGCATGGCGGCGTGAGCGTCCCGGACGAGGCTGTGGATAAGTGCGGTGCGGACGTATAGACTCGGTACCCTGTTCCGCCCTTCGTATCGAGTGTTCACGGCCGTGAGCGAAAGTCTTTGGAAAAACTGTCTGCGCAGCCTGGAGCGCGAGGTGCCCGAGCAGGAGCTGAGCACCTGGATCCGGCCGCTGCAGGCGCAGGAAGATGGTGAGGCGCTGCGGTTGCTGGCGCCCAATCGCTTCGTGCTGGATTGGGTGCGGGACCATTTCGCCGAGCGAATCAACGCTCTGCTCCAGGCCCTGCGCCCGGAGGGGCCGCCGCGGCTGGTGCTGGAGATCGGCAGCAGTGCAGCGGCCGTGGTGGCACCGCCCGCCGCGCCGGCCCCCAGCCGCCCGGCGGCGGCACCGGCGGTGCGACCGTCCAACAGTAACCTGAACGCCAACTTCACCTTCGACACCTTCGTGGAAGGGAAGTCCAACCAGTTGGCCCGCGCCGCCAGCGTGCAGGTGGTGCAGAATCCCGGCGGCTCTTATAACCCACTCTTTCTATATGGTGGCGTGGGCCTGGGCAAGACCCACTTGATGCATGCCGTGGGTAATCAGCTGCTGCGGGCGAAGCCTGGCGCCAAGGTCTTGTACCTGCACTCCGAGCGGTTCGTGGCGGATATGGTCAAGGCGTTGCAGCACAACGCCATCAATGACTTCAAGCGGTACTACCGCTCGGTGGATGCGCTGCTGATCGATGACATCCAGTTCTTCGCGGGCAAGGAGCGCTCCCAGGAGGAGTTCTTCCACACCTTCAACGCCTTGCTCGAGGGGCAGCAGCAGGTGATCATGACGGCGGACCGTTATCCCAAGGAGGTTAACGGCCTGGAGGAGCGGCTTAAATCCCGCTTTGGCTGGGGGCTGACCGTGGCCATCGAGCCGCCGGAGCTGGAAACCCGTGTGGCGATCTTGATGAGCAAGGCGACCCAGGAAGGGGTGGACCTGCCCCACGAAGTGGCTTTCTTCATTGCCAAGCGGATTCGCTCCAATATCCGGGAGCTGGAAGGGGCGCTGCGCCGCGTGGTGGCCAATGCCCACTTCACGGGCCGCGAGATCAATCTGGATTTCACCAAGGAAGCCTTGCGAGATCTGCTTGCCTTGCAGGACAAGCTGGTGACGGTGGAGAACATTCAGAAGACGGTGGCGGAGTATTATCAGATACGGGTGGCGGACCTGCACTCCAAAAGGCGCAGCCGTTCGATCACGCGGCCGCGGCAGGTGGCCATGGCGCTCGCCAAGGAACTCACCAACCATTCCCTGCCCGAGATCGGCGATGCCTTCGGCGGTCGGGACCACACCACGGTGCTGCATGCCTGTCGAAAGGTGGAAGAGCTGCGTGAGGGGGATGGCCGCATCGACGAGGACTACCACAATCTGCTGCGCACGCTGAGCAGCTGAGCGTGGGGCCAACGACCAATAAAGACACGCGACGGAACCAGGTGAACACAGCATGCGATTCGAGATAGCACGGGAAGCGCTTTTGCGGCCGCTGCAGGCGGTGATCGGGGTGGTGGAGCGTCGGCAGACCCTGCCGGTGTTGGCCAATGTGCTGGTGGTGGCCGATAGCAGTGGGATTTCCATCACCGCCACTGATCTGGAGGTGGAGCTGGTCGCCCACGTGCAAAGCCCGATCAGCGAGCCGGGGCAGGTCACGCTGCCGGCGCGCAAGCTCATGGACATCGTGCGCAACCTGCCCGAAGACGCCGATATCCAGATCAGCGTGGAGCAGGACAAGGCATTGGTGAGCGCCCAGCGCAGCCGTTTCACGCTGGCCACCCTGCCGGCGGCGGATTTCCCGGCCGTGGAGGATATTGGCGATAGTCAGCCGCTGCTGCTGCCCCAGTCCCAGCTGCGCCATCTGATCGAGAAAACCCATTTCTCCATGGCCCTGCAGGATGTGCGTTACTACCTTAACGGCTTGCTGCTGGAGTTGGAGCCGAACCAGGTGCGCGCCGTCGCTACCGATGGCCACCGCTTGGCGCTGTGCGAGCTTGGCGCCGAAGTGGAGGTCAGCGAGGCCAAGCAGGTGATCGTGCCGCGCAAGGGTGTGCAGGAACTGCTGCGGCTGCTGGAGAACAGTGATGACGAGGTCCGCCTGGAGTTGGGGGCGAACCACGTGCGCGTAGCGCTTCCCGAACTGCGGTTCACCTCCAAGCTCATCGATGGGCGGTTCCCGGACTACCAGCGGGTGATTCCTCAGAATGCCCAGAGCGTGTTGCGGGTGGCGCGGGATGAGCTGCGGCAGGCGCTGGTGCGCGCCTCCATCCTATCCAACGAGAAGTACCGGGGCGTACGGCTGGCGGTGGACGGCGAGCGGCTCACCCTGCAGTCCAATAATCCGGAACAGGAACAGGCTGAAGAAGAACTCGCCGTGCAGTATCAGGGCGACGCCATGGAGGTGGGCTTCAACGCAAGCTACATGCTCGATGCCCTGCAGGCAGCGGAAGGCGAGGAAGTGGAGTTGCTGCTAACCGATGCCAACAGCAGTTGTTTGCTGCGGGGTGGCGGCGCCCAGGACAGCAAGTACGTCATCATGCCGATGCGCCTGTAGTCGCCTTGTCGAGGACTGCCAGTTCGGCGCCGGGTGCCGCCCTGGCCCTGCCGAGGCTTCGGACCCGAAACCCGGTTACCCGGGCGGCCCCTGGTGGCCGCCCCACCCCCTCCCCTTGATGCTTCCATGAGTCTGCAGTCGCTCCACGTTCAGGATTTCCGCAACCTCGCCCGGGTGGACCTGGAGTTCGGACGGCTCAATATTGTCGCCGGCCCCAACGCGGCCGGAAAAACCAGTTTGCTTGAAGCCATCTACTATCTGGCGCGGGCGCGCTCCTTTCGCAGCGCGCGGCCCGAGCAATTGCTGCGCACAGGGGCGCAGCAATTACTGGTGCGTGGAGAGGTGGCGTTGCGTAGCGGTCGGCGTGTCAAGGCGGGGATCCTGCGGGCCGAGCGGCAGACCGAAGTACACCTCAATGGCGCCAGGGTGCGCAACCTCTCGGAGTTGGCGCAGTACTTCCCGGTGGAAGTGATCAATGGCGAGAGTCAACGCCTGTTGCAGGATGGTCCCCCGGTACGCCGGAGTTTCATGAACTGGGGGATGTTCCACGTGGAACATAACTACCAGAGTCTGTGGCAACGTTACGACCGGGCGCTACGGCAGCGTAACGCCGCCCTGCGGGTGGGCGATATGCGCCAGGCAAGGGCTTGGGAGCCCGAGATGGCAGAGGTGGGAGAAGCCCTGGCGGATCTGCGAGAAAAATTCTGCACCGCGCTGTGGCAACAGGCGGCGCCGTATCTGGATGAGTGGTTGGCGGGCTGCGATATGGCACTCCAGCACCGCCCCGGTTGGGATCGGCGGATGGGGCTTGGCGAGGCCCTGGCACAGGGGCGGGGTCGGGACCTGGAGTTGCGCTACACGGTGCGGGGGCCGCAACGGGGTGATCTGTGGTTGCGCAGTGCCGGTGTGGAGGCCCAGCACCGCTTGTCCCGTGGTCAACAGAAATTGGCCGTGGTGGCCTTGAAGCTGGCCCTGGCCGGTTTACAGGCCAGCACCGCCCCGGCGCTGCCCATTTTGTTGGTGGACGATCTCCCGGCGGAGCTCGATACGCAACGGCGGGAACAGGTGCTACAGGCCTTGCTGGCCTGTGGGTCCCAGTGTTTCGTGACCTGCGTGGATGCCGACGAATTGAAGCTCGATGCCGACGAGGTGCGCATGTTCCACGTGGAACATGGTCAGTACCGCAAAGTGTTATAATTTCGCGCAGTTACGCGAAGGATCCCAAATGAGCGAACAGACCAGTTACGACTCCAGTAGCATCAAAGTTCTGCGCGGCCTCGATGCGGTGCGCAAGCGTCCGGGTATGTACATCGGCGACACCGATGACGGTACCGGCCTGCACCACATGGTCTTCGAGGTGGCGGACAACTCCATCGACGAGGCCCTGGCCGGTCACTGCACGAATATCGAGGTGGTGATCCACGGGGATAACTCTATTTCGGTAACGGATGATGGCCGCGGCATTCCCGTGGATATACACCCGGAAGAGGGTCGCTCCGCCGCGGAAGTGATCATGACCGTGCTGCACGCCGGGGGTAAGTTCGACGATAACTCCTACAAGGTATCCGGTGGCCTCCACGGCGTGGGTGTCTCCGTGGTGAACGCCCTGTCCGAGCGTCTGCGCCTGGTGGTGAAGAAACACGGCAAGGTGCACAAGCAGGAGTACCGTTTGGGCGAACCGGTGGAGCCGTTGAAGGTGGTGGGCGAAACCCGGGAGTCGGGTACCCAGATCAGTTTCTGGCCCAGTCCGCAGATCTTCACCAATATCGAATTCCATTACGATCTGCTGGCGAAGCGTTTCCGGGAGCTCTCTTTTCTGAACCCGGGTGTGCGCATCCATCTGAAGGATGAGCGCAGCGACAAGGAAGACGTGTTCGAGTACGCCGGCGGCATCAAGGCCTTCGTGGAGCATCTCAACCGGAACAAGACCCCGGTACACCCCAGCACCTTCTATATGACGGTGCGCTCCCAGGATATCGGCGTGGATGTGGCGATGCAGTGGAACGACTCCTACCAGGAGAATATCTTCTGCTTCACCAACAATATTCCCCAGCGCGATGGCGGCACTCATATGGCGGGCTTCCGCGCCGCCCTCACCCGCACTCTGAACAGTTTCCTGGACGCCGAGGGCTACACCAAGAAGCTCAAGGTGAGCCCCACGGGTGATGACATCCGCGAAGGCCTCACCGCCGTGCTCTCGGTGAAGGTTCCGGACCCGAAGTTCTCGTCCCAGACCAAGGATAAATTGGTGTCCTCGGAAGTGAAGGGGGCTGTGGAGTCCGCCCTGGCGAAGTCCTTCCACGATTTCCTGTACGAGCACCCCCAGGAAGCCAAGGCCATCGCCGAGAAGATCATCGATGCCTCCCGCGCCCGGGAAGCCGCGCGCCGTGCCCGGGAAATGACCCGGCGCAAGGGTGCGCTGGACATTGCGGGGCTTCCGGGGAAGCTGGCTGATTGTCAGGAGCGGGACCCCGCCCAGTCCGAACTGTACCTGGTGGAGGGTGATTCCGCCGGCGGTTCCGCCAAGCAAGGCCGGGACCGGCGCACCCAGGCGATCCTGCCGCTCAAGGGCAAGATCCTCAACGTGGAAAAGGCCCGCTTCGACAAGATGCTTTCCTCGGCCGAGGTGGGCACGCTGATTACCGCGCTGGGCACGGGTATCGGCAAGGAAGAGTTCAACGCCGACAAGCTGCGCTACCACCGCATCATCATCATGACCGACGCGGACGTGGATGGCTCCCATATCCGCACGCTGCTGCTCACCTTCTTCTACCGGCAGATGCCGGAACTTGTGGAGCGGGGTCATGTGTACATCGCTCAGCCCCCGCTCTACAAGGTCAAGCGTGGCAAGCAGGAGCACTACGTCAAGGACGACAAGGAACTGGTCGAGTACCTGCTGCAGCTCGCCCTGAGCAATGGGAGCCTGAACCCCGGCGGGGGCGCGCCCCTGATCCAGACCGAAGGTTTGGAAGGCCTGGCGCGTCGCTACCTGAAGGTGATGGAGCTGATCGCCACCCTCGCCCGCCGCAACCAGGACCCGACGATACTGGAGGCCATGACCCGACTTGCCCCGGTAGGCGAGGCCGAGCTGCAGGACCCGGCTCGCATGCAAAGCTGGTTCGACGGGCTGGTCGCCATGATCAATGAGGACCTGCCGGCCGGCACCCATTATCAGCTCAAGCTGAACACCGGCCCGGATGGCGGTTTCCAGGACGCGGTGATCACCAAGCGCATGCACGGCATTCTGCACCCGAACACCTTCCCCGCTACCTTCTTCCTCTCCCAGGAATACGACGCCCTGCGCGGCCTGGCGGAAGCGCTGGACGGTTTGATTGGGGAAGGCGCCTATGTGCAGCGGGGCGAGCGCAAGCACCCTGTGCGTCGCTTCAGCGAAGCCGTGGACTGGCTTCTGGATGAGGCCAAGCGGGGGCAAGCCATCCAGCGCTACAAGGGGCTGGGCGAGATGAACCCGGACCAGCTCTGGGAGACCACCATGGACCCGGACAGCCGCCGGCTGCTGCAGGTGAAGATTGAGGACGCGGTGGGCGCCGACGAGATCTTCACCACCCTGATGGGCGATCAGGTGGAGCCACGACGGGAGTTCATCGAGCGCAACGCCCTCGCCGCCGGCAACCTGGACGTGTAGCGACAAGGCGGGGGTGCCGGTCGCCCCCGCCTCAATGCCTTTCCGTGACCACGACGGGCGCTGGCGAGGGAAGCCCGGCAGCCGGGATCCCTCCCCGCGTGGGTGGGTCCGCCGCCCTATAACCACGGTAAGGACTTGATGGGCCGCAGGACCGAGGGGCAGTTCCGGCTCGCAGCCCACCCTCGCCCACCGCTCGCGCCCCACCACCGTCTGGGCGTCCCGGCCTTTCAGCACCCGGCACAGCGCGTGGCTCGCGGTAGGTTTCCTTGGGAAGCGTTCTGTTAGCGTGTAGGCGCTTGTGGGCAAGCCGCGTATTCAAGCACGAACCGCCGTGTTCTACGCCGGGATGCGGCCGGTTTCGTGCCTCTTGCAGCGCACACCTTGATGCTGTTTACAGGCTCCAGGCCAGGTTCCAATACACAGTGATCGAGGCGAATTGATTCCCGTGGCGAAACCATTCTGGTTCATGCTGATCTCCACCTTCTCGCTCTCCCTGACGGCCGCCTTGGCCAAGGTGCTGGGCGGGTCTATTCCGATTACCGGGTTGATTTCCCTGCGCTTTTTCGCGCCGGCGCTGCTGGCGTTCGGCATCATGGCCGCCATCCGTTGGGAGACGCCAAAGTGGGAGGCGGTCCCCGCGCTTGCGTTGCGCGGTTTCTGGCTGATCTGCACCCAGGCTTGTCTGTTCTTCGCCATCATGAATCTGCCGCTGGCCGAAGCGGTACTGTTCTTCAGCACTGGCCCCTTGTTCATCCCCTTGGTCGAGCGGATATTGTTTACCCGCCCCCTGCCTGGGGCTGTGTTTCTGGGCGTGCTGCTGGGTTTCCTGGGCGTGCTGATACTGCTCACCGTCGAGTCGCTGCGCTTTGAGCCCTACACCCTGGTCGGCTTGGCGGCGGGCTTGTTCAGCGCCTTGTCCCAGGTCACCTTCCACGGCATCTCCAAGGGCAGCTTGAGCCCGGTGGCGCAGATGGCCTGGTCCTTTCCGGTCGCAGTGGCCTTCTCCGTGTTGTTGTGGCCCCTGGACGCCGGCTCCTCAGCGCCCCTCCAGCCCTGGGACTGGCCCTGGCTGCTGGTCGCTCTGCTGGCGGTGTTAACGCTGAATACACAGGTGTTTCGCTCGCGGGCGCTGCGCGCCGCCGATCACACCTCCAATATTGCGCCGCTGATCTACACCACCCCGGTGTTCACCTATCTGTGGCAGTACCTGTGGTTCGATGAACCCCTGAGCATCACTGGCGTGCTGGGCGCGGTGCTGGTGGTGTGCGGTGGAATCATCAGCCTCAGAGCGAAGGCGCGCACCGTGGAGACAGCGGCCACCCACTGATCCACCTCGGCAGAGGTGCGCTGGCAGCCCGGTGTCGGCTCCGGGTTTCGGGTGCACCGGCGAACCCGACACGGTTCCCATCCCAACCCCTGAGGCTGACCTTGAGCGGGTTCGGCGAGGCCTTTCGCAAGTTTGGCACCAGGCCCTGCCGCGTGCGCGATTAAAAGGTTCATCGCGGGTTGGTGGGAAATTTAACCGGCCTCTCGGTTGTGAGGATAGGCGGGTGGGCAAGCTTGGCGCGGATCCTCTTGGCGCGGGTCCTGGGGCGGGTCCTGGGGCGGGTCCTGGGGCGGGTCCTGGGGCGGGTCCTGGGGCGGGTCCTGGGGCGGGTCCTGGGGCGGGTCCTGGGGCGGGTCCTGGGGCGGGTCCTGGGGCGGGTACGGCCGGCGGCGGCCCACGATTTGGCACCGGGCTGCGCCCGGCGCTCCCCTGCGCT